>NZ_JAAGPH010000072.1:0-233 GCF_017104705.1 Burkholderia sp. Se-20373
TACGGGTAGGCGTGACTGATGGCACGACTGACTTCGTGATTGTATAATGGTTGCAGACGGCTGTGGGACAGAGAGATGCGAGAGCGACGATACGGCATGCAGAGAAACTGGCGACACGGAACACTCTCAGTGTTAGAGATAATGATAGTGCATGAGAGAGCAGAGTTGCGTAGACTGAGACGTGTTTTGTGAGACGGAAGACTTTCTGTTTTTTTTTTTTTTTTTTTTTTTTT
>NZ_JAAGPH010000073.1:0-37673 GCF_017104705.1 Burkholderia sp. Se-20373
TCGGCAGCCGTTCGTCGCACGGACCAGGCAGGCAACCCCGCGCGCACGGCACGCGGGCCCGCGCAAAATGCCGGCTTTCCTTGCGCAAGCGCCGCATCGCATCGCGCATTTCGCCCGAACGCGCCGGTGCAAGCGGCGGCGCCATGCCAAAATAGCCGGTCGTCCTCGCGCCGTCCCGGCGCGCCATCCTTTAGTTTCCTTCGCAGCCAGGAATTGCCATGTCGTCATTGCTCAGGATTGGTTTGATGGGTTTCGGTTTCGCCGGCGCGACGTTCCACGCGCCCGTGATCGCCACGAGCGGCCGCACGGAAGTCGCCGCGATCGCGACGGGTCAGCCCGATCGCGCGCAGGCGGCGTATCCGGCCGCGCGCGTCGTCCCCGATCTCGACACGCTGCTCGGCCTCGACGACATCGAGTGCGTGGTGATCGCCACGCCGAACGACACGCACTTCGCGCTCGCGCGCCAGGTGCTCGAAGCGGGCCGCCACGTGGTCGTCGACAAGCCCGTGACGCTCACCGCCGACGAGGCGCTCGCGCTCGCGCGCCTCGCGAACGCGCGCAGCCGGCTGTTCGCGCCGTTCCACAACCGCCGTTGGGACGGCGATTTCCTCACCGTGCGCGACATCGTCAAATCGGGCGAACTCGGCCGCATCACCCGTTTCGAGTCGCACTTCGACCGCTTCCGCCCGACCCCGCGCACGCGCTGGCGCGAGGAGCCGGCTCGCGGCGGCGGCCTGCTGCTCGACCTCGGCCCGCACCTGATCGACCAGGCGCTCGCGCTGTTCGGCCTGCCGGAAACGGTGAGCGCGAGCGTCAAGACGCGCCGCGACAACGGCACGGCGCCCGATTTCGTGCACCTGCAGCTCGGCTATCCGGACAAGGACGTCGCGCTGCATGCGAGCGCGCTGTCGGCGATCGAACCCGCGCGCTTCACGCTGCACGGCACGCGCGGCAGCTACCAGAAGTTCGGGCTCGACACGCAGGAAGACCAGCTCAAGGCCGGCCTCACCGCCGACGACGTCGAATTCGGCGGCGGCAACCCGCCCGGCCTGCTGCGCGTGCTCGACGGCGAAGTCGAGGTCGAGCGCCCGGTGCCGACGCTCGATGGCCAGTACGCGGAGTTCTACCGCGCGCTCGCCGCGTCGATCCGCGACGGCGCGCCGTTCCCCGTCACCGCGCAGGACGCCGTCGACGTGATGACGATCATCGAGCTCGCCGCGCAGAGCGAGCACGACGGCCGCCGGCTGCCGTTCGTGCGCCGCACGATCTGACACCGCGCGCCGGCCGGTCGCGGCCGGCCGGCGCCGGTGCATCGGGATCAGCCGGAACATTCGGTTACAAATGCCGGAGGAACGAAAGTCAGCGGCAGACTGGTCTGATGCGTTTCTCAAAAAAGTCGATCCGACACCAATCCGTCAGGAGAATGTTGATGCAACGGTTGATTCGCGCAGCTGCATGCTGCGTCCTGGTTTCCTCGCTTGCGGCCTGTATCGTGCAGCCGCAGCAGCCGGTCCGCCCGGCGCCCCCGCCGCGGCCCAATCCGCAGGTCGTCGCGAACGAGCGGATGCAGCAGATCCAGGGCCGGATCGACAACCTGCACCGCCGCATCGATGCGCGCGTGAACGGCGGCTACTACCCGCCGCCCTACGGCGCGCAGCTTCATCACCGCCTCGACGTGATCCGCCAGGAATCGAACGACATGTCCGCGCAGCACAGCGGCGGCCTGTCCGGCGACGAGCAGCGCGTGCTGAACCAGGAACTCGACACGGCCGCGCGCGCGATCGGCGAGTAACGCACCGGCGCCCGCCGGAGCGCAAAAAGCGGCGGCACCGGTTGCCGCCGCTTGTCGCGAAGCGACATTCTTTTGCTCAAATTGACAAGGCCCACCCGCTCGCGTACAGTCGCCCGCACGCGTCGGGAGAGCGTGTAACCGGGCTGTTTCAGCACCGGTTGCGCCGCCGAAGGGGCACACCCGCAAACTCTCAGGCAAAAGGACCGACCGCGTCGGGGAATCCCGTCCGCGCATTGCGCGGGCCACACTCTCCCCGCACTCTGGAGAGCGGCAGTAGCCCGCAGCGCATCCGCTGCGCGGGCAAGCTGCCCACCGAAGGGGCGCGCGTTCGCCAGGCCTGGCCGGCAGCGCAATCTCTCAGGTATCGAGGACAGAGGGGCATGTACCGGATCGCTCGCAGGCCATCGGCCGCGGCGGTCGGCACATGGCCGTTCTGATCCGCGCGCAAGCGCCTTGCCTGAGGCCTCGATGACTGCACTGAATCACACCCCGCTCAACGCCGCGCACCGCGCGCTCAATGCCCGCATGGTCGACTTCGGCGGCTGGGACATGCCCGTCAACTACGGCTCGCAGATCGAAGAACATGAAGCCGTGCGCACCGACGCCGGCATGTTCGACGTGTCGCACATGTGCGTCGTCGATTTCACCGGCAGCCGCGTGCGCGCATTCTTCGAGCATGCGATCGCGAACAACGTCGGCAAGCTCAAGACGCCCGGCAAGGCCCTCTACTCGTGCCTGCTCAATCCGCAGGGCGGCGTCATCGACGACCTGATCGTCTACTACTTCACCGAAGAATTCTTCCGCGTCGTCGTCAACGCCGGCACGGCCGAGAAGGACATCGCGTGGTTCAACCAGCTGAACGAGCAAGGCGGCTTCGGCGTCACGATCGCGCCGCGCCGCGATTTCGCGATCGTCGCCGTCCAGGGCCCGAACGCCCGCGAAAAGGCCTGGGCGACCGTGCCCGCCGCGCGTGCCGCCACCAGCGAACTGAAGCCGTTCAACGCCGCGCAGGTCGCCGGCACGCCGTTCGGCGATCTCACCGTCGCGCGCACCGGCTACACCGGTGAAGACGGTTTCGAAGTGATCGTCCCGGCCGTGCACGTCGAAGCGCTGTGGAACGCGCTGCAGCAAAACGGCGTGCGCCCGTGCGGGCTCGGCGCGCGCGACACGCTGCGCCTCGAGGCCGGCATGAACCTGTACGGCCAGGACATGGACGACACCGTCTCGCCGCTCGACGCGGGCCTCGCGTGGACGGTCGATCTCTCCGCGCCGCGCGACTTCGTCGGCCGCGCCGCCCTGGAAGCCAACGGCACCCGCGCCGCGTTCGTCGGCCTGATCCTGCAGAAGGAGAACGGCAAGGCCGGCGGCGTGCTGCGCGCGCACCAGAAGGTCGTCACGCCGCACGGCGAAGGCGAGATCACGAGCGGCACGTTCTCGCCGTCGATGCAGGAATCGATCGCGTTCGCGCGCGTGCCGGCGGCCGTCCAGATCGGCGACCTGGTCCAGGTGCAAATTCGAGACAAGAATCTTCCCGCGCGCGTGGTAAAACTGCCGTTCGTGCGCAACGGCAAGGTCCTCGCTGCGTAACGGCCGGGAGGCCCGCCTCCCGGGAAGCCGGGAGATGGCGCCCGGCGCAACACCACACCCGGCGCGCCCCGGCGGCGCGCCAGCAGAACGAACACACCTTTTTAATCAGGAGCATCCGATGAGCAACGTCCCGGCCGAGCTGAAATACACCGACGAACACGAGTGGATCCGCACCGAGGCAGACGGCACGCTGACGATCGGCATCACCGATCACGCGCAGAACACGCTTGGCGACATCGTGTTCCTCGAGCTGCCGAAAGTCGGCACGCAGGTGAAGGCAGGCGACGCGATCGGCGTCGTCGAGTCGGTGAAAGCCGCGTCCGACATCTATTCGCCCGTGACCGGCGAAGTCGTCGCGATCAACACCGACGTGGCCGACGCGCCGGAAGACGTGAATGGCGATGCGTATGACGCATGGCTGTTCAAGATCAAGCTCGCGGCCGGCGCATCGACCGACAGCCTGCTCGACGCCGCCGCCTACAGCAAGCTGATCGACTAACCCTCCCTGAATCGCGCGGGGCCGGTCAGCCGCCCTGCCCCGCGCGGAACCCGGGCCGGCGCCAACGCGCCGCCCCGGGTCGACCGCAAAGCATGGGGCCCGGGCGAGCGCTGCAGCGCTCGCCCGGGCCGACCAAGGAACGCCATGAAGCTCGAACACCCGGACCGCCTGATGAACCGCACGCCCCTCTCGCTCGCCGCGCTCGAAACGCACGACGCGTTCGCCGAACGCCACATCGGCCCCGACGCCGCCAGCCAGCAGGCCATGCTCGACACGCTCGGCTTCCCGACGCGCGCCGCCCTGATCGACGCCGTGATCCCGGCCTCGATCCGCCGCGCCGAAACGCTGCCGCTCGGCCCGTTCGCGCAGCCGAAGAGCGAAGCCGAAGCCCTCGCCGCGCTGCGGGTTCTCGCGGACAAGAACCAGGTGTTCCGCTCGTATATCGGTCAGGGTTACCACGACACGCACACGCCGGCCGTGATCCTGCGCAACGTGCTCGAAAACCCGGCGTGGTACACGGCCTACACGCCGTACCAGCCCGAAATTTCCCAGGGTCGCCTCGAGGCGCTCCTGAACTTCCAGCAGATGGTCGCCGACCTCACCGGCCTCGCGATCTCGAACGCGTCGCTGCTCGACGAAGCCACCGCCGCCGCCGAAGCGATGACGCTGCTGCAGCGCACCGGCAAGCCGACGTCGAACGTGTTCTACGTCGCCGATGACGTGCTGCCGCAAACGCTCGAAGTGATCCGCACGCGCGCGCTGCCGGTCGGCATCGAGGTCAAGACGGGCCCGGCCGCCGACGCCGCGCAAGCGAATGCGTTCGGCGTGCTGCTGCAATACCCGGGCGTGAACGGCGACGTGCGCGACTACCGCGCGCTCACCGAAGCGATCCACGCGGCCGGCGGCCACGTGGTCGTCGCGGCCGACCTGCTCGCGCTGACCGTGCTCACGCCGCCGGGCGACTGGGGCGCGGACGTCGCGATCGGCAACACGCAGCGCTTCGGCGTGCCGATGGGCTTCGGCGGCCCGCACGCCGCGTATCTCGCGGTGCGTGACGAATTCAAGCGCCAGATGCCGGGCCGCCTCGTCGGCGTGACGGTCGACGCGCAGGGCAAGCCCGCGCTGCGCCTCGCGCTGCAGACGCGCGAACAGCACATCCGCCGCGAGAAGGCGACGTCGAACGTGTGTACCGCGCAGGCACTGCTCGCCATCATGGCCAGCATGTACGCGGTCTACCACGGCCCGCACGGCCTGAAGACGATCGCGCTGCGCGTGAACCGCATCGCGGCGCTGCTCGCCGCCGGCGTGAAGCAGCTCGGCTTCGCGACCGTCAACGACACGTTCTTCGACACGCTGACGATCGACACCGGCGCGCGCACCGCGCAGGTTCACGCATTCGCGAAGGCGAAGCGCATCAACCTGCGCCGCGTGAGCGACACGCAAGTCGGCGTATCGGTCGACGAAACGACGACGCGCGACGACCTCGCCGATCTCCTCGCCGTGTTCGCGCAGGCCGCGGGCGGCACCGCACCGGCCGTCGACGCGCTGGACGCGGGCCTCGCCGGCGTCCCCGCGCTGCCGGCCGGCCTCGAGCGCACGAGCGCGTACCTGACGCACCACGTGTTCAACCGCCACCATTCCGAAACCGAAATGCTGCGCTACCTGCGCAGCCTGTCGGACAAGGATCTCGCGCTCGACCGCTCGATGATCCCGCTCGGCTCGTGCACGATGAAGCTGAACGCGACGTCGGAAATGCTGCCGGTCACGTGGCCCGAATTCGGCGGCATCCACCCGTTCGCGCCGGCCGAGCAGACCGTCGGCTACCGCGAGATGATCGACCAGCTCGAGCAGATGCTCGTCGCGGCCACCGGCTACGCGGCCGTGTCGCTGCAGCCGAACGCGGGCTCGCAGGGCGAGTACGCGGGCCTGCTGATCATCCACGCCTACCACGCATCGCGCGGCGAAGCCCATCGCGACGTGTGCCTGATCCCGGCGTCCGCCCACGGCACGAACCCGGCATCCGCGCACATGGCCGGCATGAAGGTCGTGGTCGTTGCATGCGACGCGCAGGGCAACGTCGACATCGCCGATCTGAAGGCGAAGGCCGAGCAGCACGCGAAGGACCTCGCGGCGATCATGATCACGTACCCGTCGACGCACGGCGTGTTCGAGCAGAACGTCCGCGAGATCTGCGAGATCGTCCATGCGCACGGCGGCCAGGTGTACGTCGACGGCGCGAACATGAACGCGATGGTCGGCCTGACCGCGCCGGGCCAGTTCGGCGGCGACGTGTCGCACCTGAACCTGCACAAGACCTTCTGCATCCCGCACGGCGGCGGCGGCCCGGGCGTCGGCCCGGTCGCGGTCGGCGCGCACCTCGCGAAGTTCCTGCCGAACCAGCGTTCGACCGGCTACACGCGTGAAGAAGACGGCATCGGCGCGGTATCGGCCGCGCCGTACGGCTCGGCGTCGATCCTGCCGATCTCGTGGATGTACATCGCGATGATGGGCGCGAAGAACCTGACCGCCGCGACGGAAACCGCGATCCTCAACGCGAACTACATCGCGAAGCGCCTCGCGCCGCACTACCCGGTGCTGTATTCGGGCCCGGGCGGGCTGGTCGCGCACGAGTGCATTCTCGACCTGCGTCCGATCAAGGAATCGAGCGGCATCACCGTCGACGACGTCGCGAAGCGCCTGATGGACTACGGCTTCCACGCGCCGACGATGAGCTTCCCGGTGCCGGGCACACTGATGGTCGAGCCGACCGAATCGGAATCGCAGGAAGAACTCGATCGCTTCATCGCCGCGATGATCGCGATCCGCGAGGAGATCCGCGCCGTCGAGGAAGGCCGCGCCGACCGCGAGGACAACCCGCTGCGTCACGCACCGCACACGGCGGCCGTCGTCACCGCGAACGAATGGCCGCACGCGTACTCGCGCGAGCAGGCGGCGTACCCGGTGGCGTCGCTGGGCACGAACAAGTACTGGCCGCCGGTCGGCCGCGCGGACAACGTCTACGGCGACCGCAACCTGTTCTGCTCGTGCGTGCCGATGTCGGAATACGCATAACGCGCGCCCGCCCAGGAGCCGTCCGATGGTGACCGCACCGCACGCAACCCGGAGTTGCGTGCGGTTTTTTGTTCGCCGCTCGAACCGGTTCACGTTCGTCCGCCAATCCGGCTAACATCACACGCGATCCAGCCAATGAAGGAGTTCCGCATGGTGCGTCCGATGTTTCCGGGCCATGGTGCAATGCAAGGGCGGCCGCGCGCGCGCCGCGTCGTGCCGATGCTCGTCGCGTCGCTGTCGTTTGCCGCCGCCGGCCTCGGCGCGTCCGGCAGCGCGCGCGCGGCGATGAATTTCTGCGCGGCGCCGGCACTGCAGGCGAGCGAGACGACACAGGCCGAGCCGGGCATCCAGGCGCTGATCCGCAGCGTCGACGCGCGCATCGGCGAGCAGCCGAAGGCAATGGCGCGCGTGCACACCGAGGGCACGCTGCCGCACGAAGGCATCTACGACCAGAGTGCCGCCGCGCTGAAGGATCTCGACCTGATGCGCGATGCCGCACTCGCGTGGCGCGTGACGAACGCGCCGCGCTACCTGCAGCTCGTCGACCGCTTCCTGTCCGCGTGGGTCGCGACCTACCAGCCGAGCTTCAACCCGATCGACGAGACGCGCTTTGAAAGCCTGATCATCGCGTACGACATGACCGCGAGCGCGCTGCCGGTGAAGACCCGCAACGCGACGGCCGCGTTCATCGCGAAGCTCGGCGCCGGCTATGTCGCGCAGATCGACGCGCAGAAGCGTCCGCTCACGGGCACGTGGCGCAACAACTGGCAGAGCCACCGGATCAAGCTGATCGCGCTGTCCGCGTTCACGCTCGGCGACCGCAAGATGATGAACGCCGCGCAGCGGCTGTTCGTCGAGCATCTCGCCGACAACATCGGCCCGGACGGCAAGACCTGGGACTTCGAGGAACGCGATGCGCTGCATTACGCGGTCTACGACCTGCAGCCGCTGGTGACGGCCGCGCTCGCCGCGCGCCGCTTCAACCGCAACTGGCTGCGCGAACGCGGCGCGAACGGCGCGACGCTCGCGGCCGCGCTCGACTGGCTCGTGCCGTATGCGCTCGGCGAAAAAACGCACGAGGAATTCGTGAATTCGCCGGTGGCGTTCGATGCGAAGCGCCGCGAGGCCGGCCTGCCGGGCTACACGGGGCAGTGGGACCCGAAAAACGCCACCGAACTCTTTCATCTGGCCGCGCGGCTCGACGGGCGCTATGCCCGCGTCGCGCAGCAGCTTTCCCCAACGCCGCCCGCATGGCTCGCCGCGTGCCTGCCATTGCAGGCGCGCTAGCAATATTCTTAAAGCAAGGCAGGAATCACTATGGCAGTCAGCGTCTTTGACCTTTTCAAGATCGGCATCGGTCCGTCCAGTTCGCATACGGTCGGGCCGATGCGCGCGGCGCTGATGTTCGTCCAGGGACTCGAGCGTGACGGGCAACTCGCGGCGACGGCCCACGTGAAGGTCGAGCTGTACGGCTCGCTCGGCGCGACCGGCAAGGGCCACGGCACCGATCGCGGCGTGATGCTCGGCCTGCTCGGCGACGCGCCCGACACCGTCGATCCCGACACGATCGACGCGCGGCTGGAAGACATCCGACAATCGAAGCAGCTCGCGCTGCTCGGCACGCATCCGGTGCCGTTCGTGCTGAAGGAGAACATCGCGTTCTACCGTCAGGCGCTGCCCGAGCACCCGAACGGGATGAAACTGCGTGCGTCCGACGCGAGCGGCAACGTGCTGGTCGAGCGCACCTACCTGTCGGTCGGCGGCGGCTTCGTCGTGACGGCCGGCGCACCGAACACGAAGGTGCTGAGCGCGGCCGAGCAGATGACCCATCCGTTCCGCACCGGCGCCGAGCTGCTCGCGCTGACCGAGTCGACCGGCAAGTCGATCGCGCAGCTGATGTGGGAAAACGAGCGCGCATGGCACACCGAGGAAGAGACGCGCGACGGCCTGCTGAAGATCTGGGCCGTGATGCAGTCGTGCGTGTCGCGCGGCTGCGGGATCGGCAACCCGGAAGCCGACGGCAACCTGCCCGGCCCGTTCCAGGTCAAGCGCCGCGCGCCGCAGTTGTACCGCACGCTGACGGGCAGCCCCGAGCGCGCGCTGCAGGATCCGCTGTCGATGATCGACTGGATCAACCTGTACGCGATCGCGGTCAACGAGGAAAACGCAGCCGGCGGCCGCGTCGTCACCGCGCCGACCAACGGCGCGGCCGGCATCATCCCGGCCGTGCTGCACTACTACACGCGCTTCACGCCCGGCGCGAACGAACAGGGCGTGATCGACTTCCTGCTGACGGCCGCCGCGATCGGCATTCTTTACAAGCTGAATGCGTCGATCTCCGGCGCGGAAGTCGGCTGCCAGGGCGAAGTGGGCGTCGCGTGCTCGATGGCGGCCGGCGCGCTCGCGGCCGTGCTCGGCGGCACGCCGCGGCAGGTCGAGAACGCGGCCGAGATCGGGATGGAACACAACCTCGGGCTCACCTGCGACCCGGTCGGCGGGATGGTGCAGATCCCGTGCATCGAGCGCAACGCGATGGCGTCGGTGAAGGCGGTCAACGCGGCGCGCATGGCGCTGCGCGGCGACGGCTCTCACTACGTGTCGCTCGACTCCGTGATCAAGACGATGCGCGAGACGGGCGCCGACATGAAGACGAAGTACAAGGAAACGTCGCGCGGCGGGCTGGCGGTGAATATCGTCGAGTGCTGATGCTGGATCCGAGGGCCATGCGGGACAATCCGACGTCTCGCATGCCCCTCTGGCGCCCTGCGTGCCCTGATCAATCGTCCAGCCAGTTCTCCAGCCGCAATCCCGGATAGCTCGCAAAATCCCGCTCATTGTTGGTCACGAGTACGACATCGAGCGACACCGCATGCGCGGCGATCAGCTTGTCGAGGTGATCCTTTTTCCGCTCCCGGGTTGCCTCGCGGACCGGACCATACGCTTGCGCGGCCGCGACGTCGAACGGCGCGACCGGAATGTCGTCGATCAGCGCGGCAAGATTGCCGCGCTCCCGCGCAGGGCTCGCGCACGCCGCGACGCCGTACTCGAGTTCGGCGTACGTGATCGCCGACATCACGACGTCCCCCGTGTAGCACTGCGCAAACCGCCTCGCAACCTGCTCCGGCTGATTCTTCATCAGGTAGATGCACATGTTGGTGTCGAGCATGTAGCGCGGCATCACAAACCCTCGCGTTCGGCCTGCTCGTGGTCGCTACGCCCTTCGGCCATGAAATCCGGCCCGAATTTCGCGAACTTCTCGAGGACGTTCGTCAAAGGCCGCCGCACCGGCCGAATGCGGATTTCGTCACCCATGCGCTCGATTTCCAGTTCGATATCGCTGCGTTCATAGGCAAGGTCGGCAGGAATTCGCACGGCCTGAGAGTTGCCGTTCCGAAATACCCTCGTCGTATGCATGTCGCCCCCAACATCCGGATGTACTGTGGATGTACAGTATATCCGCTTGGCCGACGATGTAAATCCATGTGTGTACATCCGCGTACCTCGGTATCGATTCGGAAGCGAACGCCGGCGCGCCTTTTTTTCATCACGGATGGGACCCCTTCCCTGACGCCCACGACACGCGGGCCGGCTCGACATTCATCGCGCTCGATTCTTCTGCGTTGTGGATGCACGCACAAGCTGGCCGTTCGGCCGAAAACGTAGTGCATGCCCCGAATCCCTACGTGTTCCGACACTATTCAGGGGCCGCCCAACGGGCGTAAGCTGTACGTCCCGCTACCCAGGGAGACGGCAGCCCATGTCGCATTCCAAGGATCTCGAGCAGCCCGCCACCACCGGCGCGCGACTGCTCGTCGATGCGTTGCTCGCCAATCACGTCGAACGCGTGTTCTGCGTGCCGGGCGAGAGTTTCCTCGCGGTACTCGATGCGCTGGCGGACGACACCGCGCGCATCCAGACGGTCGTCTGCCGCCACGAGGCGGCTGCCGCGAACATGGCCGAGGCCGTCGGCAAGCTCACCGGCCGCCCCGGCATCGCGTTCGTCACACGCGGCCCCGGCGCGACCCACGCGTCGATCGGCGTGCACACCGCGTTCCAGGATTCGACGCCGATGATCCTGTTCGTCGGCCAGTGCGCGCGCGAGCACCTCGACCGCGAAGCCTTCCAGGAAATCGACTACCGGCGGATGTTCGGCCAGATGGCGAAATGGGTCGCGCAGATCGACGACCCGCGCCGCCTCCCCGAATACCTGAGCCATGCGTTCCACGTCGCGACGTCCGGCCGCCCCGGCCCGGTCGTGCTCGCGCTGCCGGAAGACGTGCTGTCCGAAGCATGCGCGCCGCAGCCCGTCGTGCCGGCCGCGAAACGCGTCGCGGCCGCGCCGTCGGCCGCGCAGCTCGACGAACTGCGCGAGCGGCTCGCGCGTGCCGAGCGGCCGTTCGCGATCGTCGGCGGCAGCGGCTGGACGCCCGACGCGTGCGCAAACCTGCGCACTTTCGTCGAGCGCTGGCAGTTGCCCGTGGCCTGCGCGTTCCGCTACCAGGACACAATCGACAACGCGCACCCGAACTACGCGGGCGACGTCGGGCTCGGGATCAACCCCGCGCTCGCGAAGCGCATCCGCGACGCCGACCTGCTGCTCGTGATCGGGCCGCGCCTCGGCGAAGCGACGACCGGCGGCTACACGCTGCTCGACATCCCGAAGACGCGCCAGACGCTGATCCACGTGCACCAGGGTGCGGACGAGCTTGGCCGCGTATATGCGGCCGACCTGCCGATCGTGTCGGGCATGCCCGAAATCGCCGCGCCGCTCGCCGCACTCGAGCCGCCCGAGCGCCCCACCTGGGCCGGCACGGCCACCGACGCGCACCGCGCGTATCGCGAATGGCATGCGCCGCTGCCGATGCCCGGCGACGTCCAGCTCGGCGACGTGATGGTGCAGCTGCGCGAGCGCCTGCCGCATGACGCGATCCTCACCAACGGCGCCGGCAACTATGCGATCTGGCTTCATCGCCACTTCGCGTACCGGCACTTCCGCTCGCAGCTCGCGCCGACCAGCGGCGCGATGGGCTACGGCGTGCCGGCCGCGCTTGCCGCGAAGTCGCTGTACCCGTCGCGCGCCGTCGTCGCGCTCGCCGGCGACGGCTGCTTCATGATGGCCGGCAACGAGCTCGCGACCGCGATGCAGTACGGGCTGAACATCGTCGTGATCGTCGTCAACAACGGGCATTTCGGCACGATCCGCATGCATCAGGAGCGCAACTACCCGGGGCGCGTGCATGGCACGGGGCTCACGAATCCCGATTTCGCCGCGTATGCGCGTGCGTTCGGCGCGCATGGGGAGACCGTCGGGCGCACCGCCGATTTCGCGCCCGCGCTCGAGCGCGCACTGACTTGCGGGCTGCCCGCGCTGATCGAGATCCGCATCCCGCAGGACGCCAGCACGCCGGCCGCGACACTCGAGCAGATCCGCGAACAGGGCCGCCGCGCACGCGGTGGATGACGGTGGGCACGCACGCCGCGCCGCCCGCCGTCGCGCTGTCGCACGACGACGCGCTCACGCTCCCCGGCACGCTGCTCGCGCCGGACGGCACGCTCGTCGCGCCTTATGACCTGGAGCGCGGCCGCGCGCATCCCGTCGGCCATGTGCCGGCCGCGCCCGCACGCGGGCTGCTGCACGCCGCGCACCGGCCGTTCCGGCTCGACTACGACCGCGCACGGCACGTGCACGTGATCAACGGGATGGGCGTGACGCTCGGCGATTCGGTGATCGGGCTCACCGCTCTCGCCGCGCTGCGTGCGGCGCACCCGGGCCTGCACTTCACGCTGTACCGGCCGGCCCGCGCGCCGCGCTACGTCGAGGCGCTGTATACGCTCGCGGCCGACATCGTCGCGCCGTCACGCGCATTGCCGTACCCCGCCGACACGCTGCCGGCGGATGCACCGTGCATCGACGTCGGCAATCACCTGTACTGGCCCGCGTTCGCGCGGCTGCCGATGATCGATTTCTTCCTCGACGCGCTCGGCGTGGAGCCCGCGTCGGTACCGGCGTCGGCCAAGCGCAACCGCTGGCTCGCGCGGCTGCCGCTGCCTGCGCTGCCCGAGGAATGGCGGCGCCCGTACGTGCTGTTCTGCCCGACCGCGAGCACCGCGTTGCGCAGCGTGCCGCCCGCGCTGCGGGCAACGTTCGTCGAGCAACTCGCGCAGCGCTACGGATTGCCGGTGGCCGGGTTCGGGCCCGTCGCCCATCCCGCCTATGTCGACGTGAGCGCCGATGCGGCCGACGATACGGCCCGGTTCATGGCATGGGTGAAGGGTGCCGCCCTGCTGTTCGCGCCCGATACCGCCGCGCTGCATCTCTCCGACGGTTTCGACGTGCCGACGCTCGCGTGCTTCACGACGATCGGGCCGGCGCTGCGCGTGCGCGACTACCCGCATTGCGTGCCGGTCGCGCTCGATGTGCCTGCCGAATTGCACGGGATGCATCGCAGCGAGCGGCCGGCCGATCTCGCGGCGGTCGAGGCCGCTTACCGGGCGATCGACTGGGATGCGTTGGCGTGGCCCGCGCCGCGCGAAACGGCGGCTACGGCCGAATAGGGAGACAGGGTGCGGCGGCCGTCTGCGAGGCCGAAAGCGTCGCTGCGTGTACGCGCCGCCTGAGCCTGAGCCGAAGGCCGCGTCTAAACCAGAACCGCTTCGCCTACCGCCCCGCGCTCACCCCACCGCCACCATCACCGCGCGATCGCGCAGCGTCTCCGACGGCCGCTTGCCGAACAGCCGCCGGTAATCCGTCGCGAACTGGCTGAGATGCCAGAAGCCCCACGCCTCGGCCACGTCCTGCACCGAGCCGGCCGCGCGGCCGCACAAGTCACGCCGCGCGCCGTTCAGCCGCAGCGTGCGCAGGTAGGTGGCCGGCGCCATGCCGAGCACGTCCTGGAAGCAGTACTGCAGCGTGCGCCGGCTCACGTGCAACTGCTCGCACAGCTCAGGCACGCCGACCGGGCGCGTGCGGTGCGCGAGCACGTAGTCGCGCGCCTGTTCGACGATCCAGCGGCGCATCGACGGCGCACGGCCCGAATCGTCGTCGGCCGGCTGCGCGCACACGTCGAACAGCGCGGCCAGCACCTCGGCCTGCAAGTCATCGCGCTGCGCATCGGCCAGCGGGCCGGCCATCGTCACCGCGCCGTCGAGCCGGCGGCCGAGCAGCGCGCACAGGCGCGCGAGCCGCGCATCGCCGACCTGCATCACCCGCTGCGTGAACAGCCGCTCGTCGAGCGCGCGGTGTTCGACGTCTTCCGCGTAGTGACGCAGCACGTCGCCGCGCACGACCACACCGTAGATCGAGAACTGCGCGGGCGTCACCAGTTCGAACTCGACGTTGCCGGGCCGGAACGCGAGCGCACCCGGCCCGATGCGGCACGCATCGACGCGCGCGGTGCCGTCGCTCACGAGCGGAATGCCGAACCAGTACGCATCGCCGCGCACCTCGCATGCCTGGCGCAGCAGGTGGCTCGTCGATTCGCGAAACAGCTTCATCGTGTCGAGCGGCAGCTCGGTCAATGTGCCGACGAAGCGGCCGGCCGCGAGCTGGTCGTAGGTCTGCCGCCAGCCGATCAGGTTGCGCGCCTGCTCGTCGGCGTCATGCGCGACGCTGACGACCGCCTGCCCGGCCAGCGCATCGTCGCCCTGCGCGTTGCGCCGCGTGTCTTCGGCCGTCGGTTCTTCGCTGCACGCCACGTATTGGTCCATCGTGTCCTCCCTCACCTGCCCGGAACCGCACCTGCCACGCAAGTCCCGTGCCGAACAGCGCGCGACCCGCGCAAAGTCCGTCATTCGACGCTGCGCGGCACGAACGCGCCATGCGGGCATGCCCGAACGCCTTGTCGCACGCACCCCGTCGGTGCGGCACGCGCCGCGCCGGCGCATCCGGTACGCGGTGCCCGCCCGGCCATGCGCGACGGCCGCCTAGCCACCGTTCGCGGGCCGCAACCGCACGACCCGCGTGCCGCAATTGCCGTACGCCTGAGTCACCGCCAGCTCGACGATCGCGCTGCCGCCCGGCCACGGCGCCGCGTCCGCATCGGCCAGATCCGTCCGCAGCGTCGCGCGCCCGTTGATCCGGTAACGGAGACCGCGCACGAAGTCGACGAACAGCAATCCGACGCCGCTGCCATGACACCGCGCCGCGTCAATCCGGCCGCCGTCGTCCTCGCCGTACGCCGGCAGCACGAAGCGCAGCGTCTTCGTATCGATCACGCGCACGACCGGCAGCAGATCGCCGTTCGCGTCGCGCCGGCTCTGCACGATGTCGCAGGTCACGCCCGCCTGCCCGTCGCACGCCGTGGCGACGAACATGAATGGCTGCGTCTCGATGAACTGACGCACGCCCATGCTCAGCCGCGTCGTCACGACGTCGCTCATCCGCTCGGCCTCGTCGGCGACGCCGAAGCGGTGATGCGCGTCGAGTTCACCTGCGTGGAACACGGGATGGTGCGGCCAGGATCGGGGCGGTTCTGACATGGGGTTTTACGTCCGGCGCGCCGGCTCGACTTGCCGCGGAAATCGAACGACCATCGGTATCGTTTCCGCCGAAGGCCGCGACCATGCGCGGCCGGTACCCGGTTGCGAATGCGAATGGGCTAAAACGGTCAATCTCCGGATCGCCGGTCGGTCGCGCGGCACGCATCCGCGCACCGGTCGTCGGCCAGGCTGCCACCGTCGCCCGGCGCAACACGCGTTCGACGACCCTCCGGTATCCGAAGCTTCGCCGCTCGAGACGGCGCCCCGACCGGCCGACGCATACCGCGCCGCCGACCGGCCAGGACGCCCGCGCACGGATCAGAAGAACCCGAGCGCCTCGGCCTGGTAGCTCACCAGCAGGCACTTCGTCTGCTGGTAGTTCGACAGCGCCATCTTGTGCGTCTCGCGGCCGATCCCCGACTGCTTGTAGCCACCGAACGCCGCATGCGCGGGATACAGGTGGTAGCAGTTGGTCCACACGCGGCCGGCTTCGACCTCGCGGCCCATCCGGTACGCACGCGTGCCGTTACGCGTCCACACGCCCGCGCCGAGGCCATAGAACGTGTCGTTCGCGAGCTCGATCGCGTCCTGCTCGTCCTTGAACGTCATCACCGACGCGACCGGCCCGAAGATCTCTTCCTGGAACACGCGCATCTTGTTGTTGCCGAGCAGCATCGTCGGCTTCACGTAGTAGCCCGTGCCGAGTTCCGCCGCCGGCGCCGTGCGCTCGCCGCCGGTCAGGCATTGCGCGCCTTCGCCGCGGCCGATGTCGATGTACGACAGGATCTTGTCGAGCTGCTGCTGCGAAGCCTGCGCGCCGATCATCGTCTGCAGGTCGAGCGGATGGCCGGCCTTGATGCGCTCGACCCGCGCGACCGCCTTCTCGATGAACCTCTCGTAGATCGATTCCTGGATCAGGATCCGCGACGGGCACGTGCACACTTCGCCCTGGTTCAGCGCGAACATCGCGAGCCCTTCGAGCGCCTTGTCGAGGAACGCGTCGTCCTGGTCGAGCACGTCGGCGAAGAAGATGTTCGGGCTCTTGCCGCCCAGTTCGACCGTCGACGGGATCAGGCTGTCGGCCGCGGCGCGCAGGATGTGCTTGCCGACCGGCGTCGAGCCCGTGAACGCGATCTTCGCGATGCGCTTGCTGGTCGCGAGCGCTTCGCCCGCTTCCTTGCCGAAGCCGTTCACGATGTTGATCGTGCCGGCCGGGAACAGGTCGCCGATCAGTTCCATCAGCACCAGCACCGACGCGGGCGTCTGCTCGGCCGGCTTCATCACCACGCAGCAGCCGGCCGCGAGCGCCGGCGCGAGCTTCCACGCGGCCATCAGCAGCGGGAAGTTCCACGGGATGATCTGGCCGACGACGCCGAGCGGCTCGTGGAAGTGGTACGCGACGGTGTTGTCGTCGATTTCGGAGATACCGCCTTCCTGCGCGCGGATGCAGCCCGCGAAATAGCGGAAGTGGTCGATCGCGAGCGGCAGGTCGGCCGCCATCGTCTCGCGCAGCGGCTTGCCGTTGTCGATCGTCTCGGCCACGGCCAGCAGCTTCAGGTTCTTTTCCATTCGGTCGGCGGCGGCGAGCAGCAGGTTCGCGCGCTCGGCGACCGACGTCTTGCCCCACTTGCGGCGTGCGGCGTGCGCGGCGTCGAGGGCGAGCTCGATGTCGTCGGCGCCCGAGCGCGGGATGCGACAGAACGGCTGGCCGTTGATCGGCGACACGTTCTCGAAGTACTCACCTTTCACCGGCGGAACCCACTTGCCGCCGATGTAGTTGTCGTATTGCTGACGGTACGGGTATTCGACGTCGAGGCCCAGTTGCTTCAGGTCAAACGGGTTCATACATGTCTCCTGTTCATCGTGCTTGTGTGAGTACAGCGCCGGTTGGAATTGCGCTGCCCTCGCTTACGCAACATGCGTGCCAAACAGGACGGAAGCACGGCAACCACGGCCGGCCCGCATGCGCACCGTGCCGTGTTCACCGACGCAGCATGGCGGGTGTGCCGATTCGGAACAGCCTGGTTGCGCAGCGCGCCGGGACGGTGTTCGAAATCTCCACAGTGCGCGGGCGCCTCTACGCGCCGAGGCAGGCCGTGCCGCGTGGCATGTCGCTTGCGTGCGCCCTGCGCATTCCCACGCAACGGCATGTGCGCCGACCGACACCATGGACGACCGCGGCCCCCTGACCGACGACGCCATCGCGTTCATCCGCGAGCAGGCGTTCCTGATCGTCGCGACCGCCGACGCGGCCGGCAACAGCGACTGCTCGTACCGCGGCCGCCAGCCACGCGCGGACGGCTCGTTCGAGCCGCTCGTCGACCTGCCCGACCGCCGCACGCTCGTGCTGCCCGACTTCGCGGGCAACAACCTGTTCAACACGATCGGCAACCTGCTGGTGAATCCGGCCATCGCGCTGCTGTTCGTCGACTTCGTGCGGCAGACGACCTGGCTCGTGCAGGGTCGCGCGACCATCGACGAGGAGGCGGGAAGCCGTGCGCATCTGTGGCCCGATGCGCGGCGCTATGTGGTGGTTGAAGTGGCGCATGCGCAGGCACGGGCGAATGCGACGCTGCCGCCGCTGGTGCTGGCTTGAGGGGCAAGGCGGATCGTCCGCGTGCGAATGCGGCGATGACGAACCCGGACGACGCGCCGGCCGCCGTGGCCGAAGCGCCCGTGCGCGACGACGCGAGGCTCAACGCGCGTGCGTCTCCGCACCAGCCGGTTCGATCCGGTTGCGCATCGGCACGTCGGCATGCGCGTGCTCGTCGGTGTCGTCATCCGTTTCAGTCACCGCCTGTCGCCCGCCCAGAAACGCGAACACCACCCCCGCACACAGCACCGTCACGACCGCCAGCCCGATCAACAACCGATCGAACGCATGCGTGTAACTCGCGAGCAGCGCGGCGTGCCCGACACCCGGCAACGCAGCCGCAGCACCCGCGAGATCACCGGTTGCGAGCCGCGCCGCCGCACGCAGCGTCGCGTCGGGCGTGCCGGCGGCATCCGCCGCCTGCGTCAGCCCCGTCCGCGCCAGCCCAGCCAGCACCGCACCCACGATCGCGAGCGCGATCCCTTCGCCGGCCACGCGCGTCGTGCTGAAGATTCCCGTCGCCATCCCCGCGCGCTCCTTCGGCACGACGCTCACCGACAGCCCGTCCATCAGCCCCCACGGCATCCCGGCGCCGACGCCGATCGTCACCATCGGCGCGATCGCCGCGGCCCCCGCGCCGCCGCGCAGCGCAATGCCCAGCCACACGAGCCCGGCTGCCGCGATCAGGAGCCCGAACCCCGAGATCATGCCGGCCGACAGCCAGCGCGTGAGCGTCGCCGCGATGAGCGGCACGATCAGCATCGGCGCGGAAATCGCGAGCATCAGCCAGCCGGCGTCGATCTCGCTGAAGCCGTCGATGCCGATGAAGCGCAGCGGCAGCACGACGAGCAGCACGATATAGCAGCAGCAGGTCGACACCGGCAGCACCTGCACGCCGACGAAGCGCGCGATCCGGAACAGCGACAGGTCGAGCATCGGTCGCGCGACGCGCGTCTCGATCGCGACGAACGCCCACGCGCCGAGCGCCGCGCCTGCCAGCAGCGCGATCACCAGCGGGCTCGTCCAGCCGCGCGCGGGCGCCTCGATCACGCCGAACGTGAACAGCGTCAGCGCGGTGGTGAACGCGGCCGTGCCGGGCCAGTCGAGCCCCGTCGCATGCGGGTCGCGCGACTCGTGCATGCGCGGCAGCCCGACTACGAGCGACAGCCCGCCGGCCACCGCGCTCGTCACGAAGATCGCGCGCCAGCCGTGATGCCCGATCAGCGCGCCGGCCAGCACCGGCCCGAACGCGAGCCCAACGCCGAAGGTCGTGCCGAGCAGGCTGAATGCCCGCGTGCGCGCCGCACCGTCGAATTCCTGCGCGAGCGCGGCCGTGCCGCCCGCAAGCGCCGCGGCCGCCGCGAGCCCTTGTGCGGCGCGCAGCAGGTCGACCGCGAGCATCGACGGCGCGAACGCGAGCGCGACTGACATCAGCGTGAAGCCGCCGACACCGATCGCGAACAGGCGCTTGCGGCCGAACTGGTCGGCCAGCGCGCCGGCCGCCATCAGGAAACTGCCGAACGCGAGCATGAACGCGTTGGTGATCCAGTTCATCGCGACCGTCCCGCCGTGCAGGTCGCGGCCGATCGCGGGCGTCGCGACGGCGCCGCCCGAAAACGACAGCGGCAGCGCGACGGCGGCCAGGCAGACGGCGGCCAGCACCCATGCGCGCCGACGTGCCGACGGGTCCGAAGCGGCCGAAAAAGGGTGATCCATCATCGCTCCTCGAAAAGCCGGCGCGGATGCGCCGTCAGAGCGACAGAAGATAAATCCGATTCAATCCGCGAAAAACCACGCAAAGCTCCGCATATAACGGACTAAAATTCCGTAATTCACTCGGCCACGTGCGTCGACGCACACCTTCGATTCGATGGACAACCTGACCGGCATCGTCGCCTTCGTCCGCACCGCGGAAGCCTTGAGCTTCGTCGCGGCCGGCCGCGCGCTCGGCATCTCGGCGTCGGCGGTCGGCAAGACGATCGCGAAACTCGAGCAGTCGCTCGGCGTGCGGCTGTTCAACCGCACGACGCGGCGCGTCACGCTCACCGAAGAGGGGCGGCACTTCTACGAACGCTGCCAGCGGATCCTCGAGGATTTCCGCGACGCGGAAGCGACCGTGACGGCCTCCGCGCAGCGCCCGCGCGGCAGGCTGCGCGTGAGCCTGCCCGTGATCGGCTACCGGTTCCTGCTGCCGGTCCTGCCCGAATTCCGGCAGCGCTATCCGGACGTCGAGCTCGATCTCGATTTCAACGACCGGATGGTGGACGTCGTCGAAGGCGGCTTCGACGCGGTGATCCGCAGCGGCCCGCTGTCGGATTCGAGCCTGATGTCGCGGCGGCTCGGCCCGTTCGCGTTCGTGCTGTGCGCGACGCCCGCGTATCTCGCGCAGGCCGGCACGCCGCGCACGCCGCGCGATCTCGAAGCGCACGAATGCGTGCGCTACTGCTTCCCGACCACCGGCAAGCTGCAGGACTGGGCGCTCGCGGCCGACGACGGCACGCCGCTGAAGCTGCGCACCGCGCTGACCTGCAACAACATGGAAGCACTGCGCGGCACCGTGCTCGCGGGGCTCGGCATCGGCTACATGCCCGACTTCCTCGCGCGCGACGCGCTGGAGCAGGGCACGCTCGTCACCGTGCTCGACGACTACCGGATCGCGCCGGGGCAATTCTCGATCGTGTGGCCGTCGAGCCGGCAGTTGTCGCCGAAGCTGCGCGTGTTCGTCGATTTTCTGTGCGAGCGGTTGTTCAGGTAGCCGCACGAACGGCTCGAACCCCGTCACGCGGCAGCCCGCGCATGGCCCTTGTCAATCCGCCCCGATCCGCTCCGCCTCCGCCTGCGGCAGCAACGCATCGCTGTCGTCCTTCAGCCCGACGCCCGTCAGCCCGAGCCGTCGCGCGTGCGTCATCAGGTAATGCAGCTTGTGCGCGGCCCCCGCGTACGACAGCCCTTCGGGCCGCACGTTCGAGATGCAGTTGCGCAATGCGTCGTGGCAGCCGACCTTCGGCGCCCAGGTCAGGTACACGCCAAGGCTGTCCGGCGAGCTGAGCCCCGGCCGTTCGCCGATCAGCATCGCGACGACCTTCGCACGCAGCAACTCGCCGATCTCGTCGCCGAGCGCGACGCGCGCCTGCGTCGCGACCACCACCGGGCCGATCCGCCAGCCGTCCGCATCGAGCCGCGGCCGCACGGCTTGCAGCAACGGCAGCGCCTGTTTCGCGGCCGCGAACGCCGACAACCCGTCGCCGACCACGAACACGACGTCGGGCGCATCATCGAGCGCCGCGCCGTAGCCGGCAAGCAGGCCGCGGCTGTCGTCCGACAGCTTGCGGCCGAGATCGGGCCGGCGCAGATAGTGGTCGCGGTCCGGCGCGGCGCTCTGCACACCGAGCGTCGGCAGCAGGCCGGCCGCCTCGATCTCCCGCCGCAGCGCGCCCACGTCGAGCGGCTGGTGCACCGCGTCGCGCGCCTGCGCATGCGACAGGTTGAACGCGAGCAGCGGCGCCGTCGGCAGGCTGTTGCCCGCGCGGCCGAGCGCGATCCGCGCGTTGGTGAACGACTTCAGCTGCGCCCACGGGTTCTTTTCGACGGCGTCGCTCATGCCGAAATCCCCATCCAGTCGTTCGCGCCCGCGAGCAGCGGCGCGCGCGACGTCGCGGCGCGCAACGCGCCGTGCGCGTCGGCGATCTCCATCGTCTCCAGCCACTCCTCGAATTCCGGCGCGCGGCGCAGGCCGAGCACCTCCCGCACGTACAGCTGGTCGTGGAACGACGTGCTCTGGTAGTTCAGCATCACGTCGTCCGCGCCCGGAATCCCCATGATGAAGTTGATGCCGGCCGCACCGAGCAGCGTCAGCAGCGTGTCCATGTCGTCCTGGTCGGCTTCCGCGTGATTCGTGTAGCAGATGTCGCAGCCCATCGGCACGCCGAGCAGCTTCCCGCAGAAGTGATCCTCGAGCCCCGCGCGGATGATCTGCTTGCCGTCGTACAGATATTCCGGCCCGATGAAGCCGACCACCGTGTTCACGAGAAACGGGTCGAACTTGCGCGCCACCGCATACGCGCGCACTTCGCAGGTCTGCTGGTCGACGCCGAAGTGCGCGTTCGCCGACAGCGCGCTGCCTTGCCCCGTCTCGAAGTACATCAGGTTGTTGCCGACCGTGCCGCGCTTGAGCGACAACGCGGCCTCGCGCGCCTCGCCGAGCAGCGCGAGCGAGATGCCGAAGCTCGCGTTCGCCTTCTCGGTGCCCGCGATCGACTGGAACACGAGATCGACCGGCGCCCCCTTCTCGACCGCCGCGATCGTGTTGGTCACGTGCGTGAGCACGCACGACTGCGTCGGCACGCCGTAGCGCTCACGGAAGCCGTCGATCATCGCGAGCAGCTTCACGATCGCCGCGAGGCTGTCGGTGGCCGGGTTGATGCCGATCATCGCGTCGCCGCAGCCGTACATCAGCCCGTCGAGCATCGACGCGGCGATACCCTTCACGTCGTCGGTCGGGTGGTTCGGCTGCAGCCGCACCGACATCCGGCCCGGCAGCCCGACCGTGTTGCGAAAGCGCGTGACGACGCGGCGCTTCCTCGCCGCCGCGATCAGGTCCTGGTTGCGCATCAGCTTCGACACGGCCGCGACCATCTCGGGCGTGAGCCCCGGCGCGATCCGTTCGAGCGCCGCGCCGTCAGCGGCCGGCGACAGCAGCCAGTTGCGGAAATCGCCGACGGTGAGGTGCGAGATTTCCGCGAAGGCAGCCGCATCGTGATCGTCGACGATGAGGCGCGTGACCTCGTCGTCTTCATACGGGATCACCGCTTCGTTCAGGAACGCCTTCAGCGGCACGCCCGCGAGCGCGATCTTCGCGGCGACGCGCTCCTCCTCGCTCGCCGCCGCGACACCGGCGAGCTGGTCGCCGGAACGCAGCGGGCTCGCCTTCGCGAGCAGCGTCTTCAGGTCCGCGAAACGGTACGTGCGCGGACCGATCGTCTCCGTATAGGACATCTGCGAATCTCCTTGCCTAAAGCCGACGGCGCGCCCGTTCGACGGGGCGCGCCGGATGCCGTCAGGAACGGCCGTTCACCTGCACCTGCTCACTCCTCCAGCAGCACGTCGCCCGGCGCACTCGCACGCTGCGAACGCGTCGCGAGGAAGTACGCGTAGCCGAACGCGAGGAAGCCGAGGAACACCAGCGCGACCAGCCCGTTGAAGTAAATCATCGTGCCGAGGCAGACGAACGCGGCCAGGATCGCGAACGCGGGGAACATCGGGTACAGCGGCGCGCGGAACGGCCGCGCCATGTTCGGCTGCGAGCGGCGCAGCTTGAACAGCGACGCCATGCTCACGATATACATCACGATCGCACCGAATACCGACATCGTCACGATATTCGCGGTCAGCGTCTGCCCGCCGAACTGGATCAGCTCGTCGCTGTAGATCGCCGCGATCCCGACCACGCCGCCCGCGAGGATCGCGCGATGGGGCGTCTTGAAGCGCGGATGCACCTTCCCGAGCCATTCGGGCAGGTAGCCTTCGCGGGCCAGCGCGAAGATCTGGCGCGAATAGCCGAGGATGATCCCGTGGAACGACGCGACCAGCCCGAACAATCCCAGCCACACGAGCATGTGCATCCAGCCGCTGTTCGCGCCGACGATGTACTTCATTGCCTGCGGCAGCGGATCGTTGATGTTCGCGAGCTTGGTCCAGTCGCCCGCGCCGCCGGCGAATACCATCACGCCGATCGCCAGTGCAACGAGGGTCAGGATCCCGGCCACGTACGCGATCGGGATCGAGCGCTTCGGGTTCTTCGCTTCCTCGGCGGCCATCGCGACGCCTTCGATCGCGAGGAAGAACCAGATCGCGAACGGGATCGCCGCGAACATCCCGTGGAACGCGCCCACGCTGAAATGATCGGCGCCCGACCAGCCGCCCTTCATGAAGTTGCTCCACGCGAAGCCCGGCGACACGACGCCCATGAACACCAGCAGCTCGAAGATCGCGAGCAGCGTGACGACCAGCTCGAAGGTCGCCGCGATCTGCACGCCGACGATGTTTAGCGCCATGAACACGAGATACGCGCCCATCGCCGCATGCTTGGGCTCGAGGCCGGGGAACTGCACGTGCAGGTACGCGCCGATCGCGAGCGCGATCGCGGGCGGCGCAAACACGAACTCGACGAGTGTCGCCGCACCGGCGAGATAGCCGCCGGTCGGGCCGAACGCCCGGCGCGCATACGCGAACGGGCCGCCCGCATGCGGGATCGACGTCGTCAGCTCGGTGAAACTGAAAATGAAGGTGGTGTACATCGCCGCGACGAACAACGCGGTGACGACGAAGCCCAGCGTGCCGGCGCTCGCCCAGCCGTAGCTCCAGCCGAAGTACTCGCCGGAAATCACGAGGCCGACCGCGATGCCCCACAGTTGCCAGGTCCCGAGCGTCTGCTGCAGCGCGGGCTGGCCGGACGACTTGGCGCCGGCGGCGCGCCGGCCATTCGACTCTGCTTTCATCGGACTCTCTCCTCAAAGGCGCCATGCCTGCCGGCCTGCGCGACTGAGAATCGATGCTAGAGAGTCATTAAACGACGTGTTATCGAAATTCGGCAAAGATCGCGGCTGACATTTCGCTTGCAGAAATGCCGACACGGAACGGCTGACGAAGCCGACACGCCGCAGGCGGCACAGCGGCAGCCTCCGCCGAACGCCGACAGCCGGACGCTGGCGGCGCCGCACGAGCGGACGCTGTCGCGTGCCGTTCCCGCCCATCCGGATACATACGAGGCGGCAACGCCGTCCGGCCATGCAGCGCGGCCGGACGGATGCGCGACGGTGGCGTTACTGGCCGCCGCCGCGCTGGTTGAACCAGCGGTCGAGCAGCTTGCCGGCCGCTTCGCGGCCGCCGAGGCCGAACGACAGCGCCACCGCCACCGCGATCGCGCCGAGCACGAGGCCAAAGGCGAGCTGGACGATCTCGTTCGCGATGCCCATCGCGCGCAGCCCCATCGCGAACACGAGGCCCAGGATCGCGAATTGCGCGATGCGCGCGAACAGCACGCTGTGCTCGCGGTCGGCCTGCTCGATCACGCGGCGCGCGAGACCCGCGAGCCACACGCCGATCACGAGGATCACGCCGCCCATCAGCACGTGGCCGCCGAATTCGATGAACAGCGTGACGACGTCGCGCACCTGCGAGAAGCCGAGCCGGTTCGCGGCTTCGACCGACGCGAACAGCATCGCGAAGAACACGATCAGCCGCGCGACCAGCACCGACGGCTGCAGGATCCCCGAGAACACGCGCTCGACGCCGAGCACGGCCGGCAGCCCGTCGGCGCCCGCGGCTTCCAGCAGCTTCTGCGCGAGCGACGCGACGAAGCGCGCGAAGTAGAACGTCACCAGCACGATCACGATCGCCGCGACGATGTCCGGCACCGCGCCGAGGAACTGGTTCAGCATGTTGGTGGCCGGCACCGAGATCGCGTCGATCTTCAGCGCGTCGAGCGCGGAGATCAGCGTCGGCACGAACACGAACACGTAGACGATCGTGCCGACCAGGCTCGACACGCGCACGGGCGTCGGGCTGTCGAGACGCTGCGTGAGGCGGTCGGCGCCGGCGGCGACGAGCAGGTTCGTCACGAGGCCGCGCAGCACGCGCGCGACGATCCAGCCGACGATGCCGATCACCGCGGCCGCGAAAATGTTCGGCACGATCGCGAGCAGCTTGTCGACCATCCCCTGCACCGGCGACAGCAACCCGGACAGCGCGAACGATCCGAGGATCGCCGGCAGGAACATCAGGATCACGAGCCAGAACAGCACGTCGCCGAGATAGCCGGTCATCGGCTGCATGCCGGCGCCTTCGGACAGCTTGTCGTCGATCTTGCTCGCCTTCAGCGCGCGGTTCGCGAGGCTGCGCAGCAGCGACGCGATGAGCCACGCGATCAGCGTCAGCGCCGCGCCGCCGATCAGGTTCGGCAGGTAGTTGACGATGTGGGTGACGAGCAGCGAGAACGGGTTGGACACCGCGTACAGGTTGAGCACGTTGAAGATGCCCACCGCGGTGACGAGCAGCACGAGCCAGAACAGGCCGCCCGCGATGACGCGCTCGACGCAGGCGCCCTGGCCGGTGCTTTCGTTGATCCGCTGATCGACCTTCAGCGCGCTCAACAGGCGCATCGCGCCGGCCCGCACCACGACGGCGATCAGCCAGCCGATCACCAGGATGCCGATCGCGCCGGCGATCTTTGGCAGATACCCCCCTAGCGTGGTCTGCAGCGACGTGATGAAGCTGGAAGCATCCATTTCTTCTTCTCCCGAAAACGTGGTGTTGCGATTGAACATCGACGAACTACCTGCGTACTTCGAAAAGCGTGCTGCCCCGACGGAGCAACTTACCCGAGAAAAATGACGCGATCACCCGATTTCACCGTCTTTAACTTTAGTTCTAGATCTGGGAGGGGCAAGACCCCATTTCGTCGAAATAAATAGGGTGCGATTCGTCGGCCTCCTACGCATTTCCGCAAGATTTATCAAATCCGGCCGTGCTACCGTGACGTCGGTTCCCGCCCGGATACGCCGATGACCGTCGAAACGAAACCCGACCCGCCCGCCTGGCTTCGCTACGCAGCCAGCGTGGCGCGCGTCCACGCGTACATTCATGCGCATCTCGACGGCCCGCTCGACCTGAACCGGCTTGCCGAAGTCGCGTGCCTGTCGCCGTATCACTGGCAGCGCGTCTATCGCGCGCTGTACGGCGAGTCGATCGTGCTGACGGTGCGGCGGATGCGGATCGTGCGCGCGTCCGAGGATCTCGTGTGCACGGTGCGGCCGATCGACGAAATCGCACGGCGCGCGGGCTACGGTTCGACGCATGCGTTCGCGCGGGCGTTTCGCGACGCCTACGGCGTGCCGCCCGTGCAGCACCGGCGCACCGGCAGCCACCGCCCCATCTATCCGTTACAGCGAGGAGAAGGAGACATGTTCAAGCATGAAGTCGAGATCCGGCGGCTGCCGGAATTGCACGGCTATGCGGTGGCGCACACCGGGTCGTACCTGAAGGTCGGCGACGCGTTCGCCCGGATCGGTGCGTGGGCCGGTCCGCGCGGGCTGATCGGCCCGGGCGCGAGGATGATCGGGATTTTTTACGACGATCCGGACACGACGCCCGAGGCACAGTTGCGCGCGAAAGCGTGCTTCATGCCGGCCGACGGCGCTCCTGACATCGAACCCGCTGCGCCGGTGGAGCGCGCGACGGTCGCGGGCGGCGAATATGCGGTGCTGCTGCATACGGGGCCGTATGCGGACCTGAAGACGGCCTACCAGTGGCTCTACGGCGACTGGCTGCGCCACTCGGGCCGCGAAGCCGCCGACGCGCCGCCGTTCGAGCTGTACCTCAATACGCCGATGGATGCCGCGCCGGCCGACCTGCGCACCGAGATCTACCTGCCGCTGCGCTGATCGGAAGGCGTGCGCGGCGGCCCTGAAACGAAGCGCGCCGGCCGGCGTTCACACGCCGCCGGCGCGAAGGCGCGGACCAACCGGCTTACGCGGCCTGCGTCCCGCACCCGGGGCAAAACCGCGCGTCGTCCGCCAGCGCCGAGTGGCAGCGGCTGCAGGACTTGCCGCGTTGAGCGGCACCGCACTGCGCGCAGAAGCGCGCATCCGTCGCATTGAGTGCGCCGCAGCCCGCACAGGCAAGCTGGCTCAGCGGCACGTTGCCGCCGGCCTGCCCGCTGCGGCTATCGGCCGGCGCCTGCCAGCCCCAGCCGTAGCGATCGCGACCGCGCGCATCGTGGCCGCCATGCCCGTCTTGGCGCTGCCCGCCGTGATGCCCGCCACCGTGTCCGCTGTTGCCGTGCCCGCTGCCATGGCCACCGCCGTGGCCGCCCAGGATTCGTTTCAGAAAGCTCATCGCCCGCTCCTCAACGCTTGGCCTGCGCACCGCCGAACGCCCCCGAGGACGACAGCAGCCGCAAACCGTTGGCCACGACGATCAGGCTGGCGCCCGCGTCGGCGAAGACCGCCATCCACATCGTGCCGAGCCCCGCGACCGTGAGGCCGAGGAACACGATCTTCACGCCGAGCGCGAAGCCGATGTTCTGCACCAGGACGCGATGCGTCGCACGCGACAGCCGCACGAACGCGGGGATCTTGCGCAGGTCGTCGTCCATCAGCGCGACGTCGGCCGTCTCGATCGCCGTGTCGGTGCCCATCGCACCCATCGCGAAGCCGATGTCGGCGCGCGCGAGCGCCGGTGCGTCGTTGATCCCGTCGCCGACCATCCCGACCGCGCCCGCGCCGCCGGCCGACAGTTCCTCGACTGCCGCGAGCTTGTCTTCCGGCAACTGGTTGCCACGTGCGTCGTCGATGCCGGCCTGCTGCGCGATCGCCTGCGCGGTATGCGGGTTGTCGCCGGTCAGCATCGCGGTGCGGATGCCGAGCGCATGCAGATCGGCGATCGCGTCGCGGCTCGTGTCCTTGATCGTGTCGGCCACGGCGAAGATGCCGAGCACGCGTGCTTCGTCGACCAGCACCACGACGCTCTTGCCCTGCCGCTCGAGCGCGTCGAGCTTCGCTTCGAGGGCCGTCGAGCAGCGCTCGAGTTCCTCGACGAGCCGGTGGTTGCCGAGCCAGTAGCGCGTGCCGTCGATCGTGCCCTGCACGCCGCGCCCGACGATCGCTTCGAAGTCCTGCACATCGGCGAATGCCGTCGTGCCGGCATCGCGGGCAGCCGTGGCGATCGCCTGCGACACCGGGTGATCGGAGCGCGCCGCGAGGCTCGCGCCGAGGTGCCGCACGCGTGCCTCGTCGGCGTCGGTCGCGTGCAGGTCGAAGTCGGTCTGCACCGGCTTGCCGTGCGTGATCGTGCCGGTCTTGTCGAGCGCGAGCCACGCGAGCTTGCGTCCTTCCTCCAGGTACACGCCGCCCTTCACGAGAATCCCGCGTCGTGCGGCTGCCGCGAGCCCCGACACGATCGTCACCGGCGTCGAGATCACCAGCGCGCACGGGCACGCGATCACGAGCAGCACCAGCGCACGGTAGATCCAGTCGTGCCATGCACCGCCCATCACGAGCGGCGGCGCCACCGCGACCAGCAGCGCGACCGCGAACACGATCGGCGTGTAGACACGTGCGAACTGGTCGACGAAGCGCTGCGTCGGCGCCTTCGCGCCTTGGGCTTCCTCAACCGCGTGGATGATCCGCGCCAGCGTCGAGTTCGCCGCGACGGCCGTCACGCGATAGTCGAACGAACCCGATTCGTTGATCGTGCCCGCGTACACGGCGTCGCCGGTCGTCTTTTCGACGGGCAGGCTCTCGCCGGTGATCGGCGCCTGGTTCACCGTCGAGCGGCCCGCGACGACTTCACCGTCCAGCCCGATCCGCTCGCCCGGCTTCACACGTACGACCGCACCGAGCGCCACCTGCGCGGCCTCGATCGTGCGCCACGCCCCGTCGGCGTCCTGCACGGTCGCGGTGTCCGGCGCGAGCTGCATCAGGCCCCGGATCGCGTTGCGCGCACGGTCGAGCGACTTCGCTTCGATCAGCTCGGCGATCGTGAAGAGCACCATCACCATCGCGGCTTCCGGCCACTGGCCGATCGCCATCGCACCCGTCACCGCGATACTCATCAGCGCGTTGATGTTCAGGTTGCCGTTGCGGATCGCGATCCAGCCCTTCTTGTACGTGGTGAGCCCGCACGCAAGCACCGCCGCGAGCGCGAGCGCCGCCGCGAGCCACACGGGCAGGCCGGCCCAGGTCGCGCCTTCGGACGCGATCGCGGCGACACCGGCGAGCGCCAGCGGCCACCACGGCTTCGGGGGCGCGTCGGCGACACGCGCGGCCGGTACGCCGGGCGCTGCCGCCTCGGGCGTCATCCCGAGCGAGCGGATCGCGCTTTCGATCGCCGGCTGGGCGTCCGGCACGTGCTCGACCGTCAGCATCCGCTGCATCAGGTTGAATTCGAGCGCCGACACTTCGCTCATGCCGCCGAGCTTCTTGCGGATCAGCGTTTCCTCGGTCGGGCAGTCCATCTGCATGATCCGGAATGCGGAGCGCACGTGGCCCGACGCGGTCGCCTGCGCAACCGGCAGCGGCGCGAGCGTCAGCGCGGCAGGCGCGCAGCAGTCGCCGGCCGCGTGGTCGTGGTCGTGGTCGTGGTCGTGGTCGTGGTCGTGGTCGTGGTCGTGGTCGTGGTCGTGGTCGTGGTCGGCATGGTCGTGCGCGGCGCTGCCGTGTGCACAGGCGGCGCCATGGACATGACCGTCGCCATGCTCGTGCGCAGGGTCATGACCGTGATCGTGGTCGTGTTCCTTGCCGCTGCCGTGGCTGCAACCGGCGCCGTGGGCGTGGCCCTCTTCACCACCGGCGTGCGCGTGATCATGTTGATGATCGTGATCGTGGCTGTGGGCCTGCGACTGCGCGCCGCGCGCTGCGGCGGCCTTGCCATGCGCGTGCTCGCCGGCCACCGGCGCCGCATCGGCGACGGTGGCCGTATCCGTATCGTGCGCGTCGGCGCAGCACGGAGCGGCGCCGCCGGCATGACGGTGTCGTGGGTCGTGGGTACGCTGGGCGTCGGTCATGACAACCTCCTCAATGGCTAACGGTGTAGAGTTAACACCCTGAAGCCACTACAAGGTCAACCCTTACACGGGAGAAAGGTCATGAAGATCGGCGAACTGGCCAAAGCGGCCCGATGCACACCCGAGACGATCCGTTTCTACGAGAAAGAGGGTCTGATGCCGGATGCGGAGCGCACCGATTCGAACTACCGCAACTACACCGACGTGCACGTCGAGCGGCTGCGCTTCATCCGCAACTGCCGTGCGCTCGACATGGCGCACGACGAAATCCGCGCGCTGCTGCAGCTCACCGACACGCCGGCCGATCCCTGCGATTCGATCAATTCGCTGCTCGACGAGCACATCGGGCACGTCGATGCGCGCCTCGCGGAACTCACGCATCTGCGCGACCAGCTCACCGAATTGCGCCGCCAGTGCGTCGGCGAGCATTCGGTCGAGGATTGCGGCATCGTGCACGGTCTCGCGACGATGGAAACCGTCGCCCCGGCCGCGAAGCGCTCGCACCTCGGCTGAAACCCTTGTGAAATATGATAGTCTGATTGAGAATAGTTATATCATTACTAGATATTGAATAACTATTCATGCCTATCAGCCGCCCGTCCCCGCTCGCACTGGCCGTCCTCGCGACGCTCACCGAAACGCCGATGCATCCCTACGGGATGCTGCAGCAGCTGAAGGCGCGCGGGTACGACGAAGTCGTCAACGTGCGCCAGCGCACCAGCCTCTACCAGACGATCGACCGGCTGCTGCGCGACGGGATGATCGCCGTGCACGACACCGAGCGCGACGGCGCGTTTCCGGAGCGCACGCTGTATGCGCTGACCGAGGCCGGGCATACGGCGGGGCAGACATGGCTGCATGCGCTGCTCGCGGAGCCCGCGCGTGAATTCCCGGCGTTCGGCGCCGGTCTCGCGTTCCTGCCGCTGCTCGACGCCGAAGATGCACGCCACCAGCTCGAACTTCGGATCGCCCGGCTCGACGCGGAGCGCGAACGCCTCGAAACGCTGCGCGCCACCGCGCAGGCCGACCAGGTGCCGCGCCTGTTCCTGCTGCAGAACGAGCATGCGCTCGTTCTGCTCAATGCCGAACTCGACTGGGCGCGCAGCGTCGTCGAGCACCTGAAGATCGGTGCGCTGCGCTGGGTGGACGGCTGACGCGTCACGCAGGCCGGCTCCTGCCGGCAACGTGCGTCACCCCGATCAAAGCACCTTGCCGGGATTCAGGATGCCGAGCGGATCCAGCGCGGCCTTCAGGCGCCGCATCAATCCGATTTCCGCGTCGCTGCGCGTATGCGCGAGATAGGGCCGCTTGAGCACGCCGATCCCGTGCTCGGCCGACACCGAGCCGCCCATGTCACGCACCACCGCGTACACGCCGTGATCGAGCGCATCGAGGTCCGCGTCGGTCATCCCGGCCAGCGACACGCCGATATGCACGTTGCCGTCGCCGACATGGCCGAAGAACAGGCACGTGACGTCCGGCCAGCGCGCCCGCAATGCCGCCTCGCAACGCTCGGCGAACGCGCCGAGTTCGCCCGTCGGCAGGCTCACGTCGAAGTTGACGAGCTGCGGCAGCGCGTCGATCGCGAGGCCTTCGCGCAGTGTCCACAGGTCGCGCGCCTGCCGCTCCGACGTCGCCAGCACCGCATCCTCCATGAGCCCTGCGTCGAACCCCGCCGCGAGACCGGCTTCCAGCGCCTGGTGCGCATCGCCGCCCGGCGCGCTCGTCGCGCATTCGATCAGGATCGCGAAGCCATCGTCGCCGACGAACGGCGCAGAAACGCCCGGCGTATGGCGTGCAACGTAGTCGTAGAACGCCGGCCACATCGCCTCGAAACTGACGACCTCCGGCAACATGCGCACGCGGTTCCACAGCGCGACCACCGCGCCGTAGTCGCGCACGCGGCAAAGCGCCGTGGCCGGCGCGGCCAGCAGCGGATGCAGCCGCAGCACCGCGCGCGTGACGACGCCGAGCGTCCCTTCGCTGCCGATGAACAGCTGCTTGAGGTCGTAGCCCGCGTTGTTCTTCAGCATCCGGTTCATCGACGACACGACCGTGCCGTCCGCGAGCACCGCCTCGAGCCCGAGCACCTGCTCGCGCATCATCCCGTAGCGGATCGCGCGCGTGCCGCCCGCATTGGTCGCGAGCATACCGCCGATCTGGCATGAGCCGCGCGCGCCGAGATCGACGCCGAACGTGAAACCCGCCGCTTCCGCGGCTTCCTGCACCGTCTGCAACGGCGTTCCGACACGTACCGTCATCGTGCCGGCCGCCGCGTCGAGCGCCTCGATGCCCGCGAAGCGCTCCATCGACAGCACCACCTCGCCGCCGAGCGCGACCGCGCCGCGCGCGAGTCCAGTCAAACCGCCCTGCGGCACGACCGGCTGGCCGAGCCGCGCACACAGCGCGAGCGTGCGCGACACGTCGTCGACACTGCGCGGTCGCACCAGCGCGCGCGGCCGCACGCCGGCCGGCTCGTTGTACGCGGTGAAGTAACGCGGATCGATATCCACCGAGCGCGTCACGAGCGCATCGCCCAGTTCGGAGACGAGCACGGCTTCGACCGCGTCACCCGACAACGATGCGCTGCCCTGTTCGCCACCCGCGGCGGCCGTGTTCCGGTTCTGCATCGCGCGGCCCGCTTACTTCGCCGAGATGTCGATATCGCCGAAATACTTCAGGCCGAGCGACTTCACCGTGCCGTCCGCCTTCAGCTTGTCGATCGCCGCGTCGAGCTTCGCCTTCAGCGCGCTGTCGCCTTTACGCAGCCCGAATGCGATGCCGTTGCCGAGAATCTTGTCGTCGCGCACGGGCTGGCCGACGAACGAGAAGCCCTTGCCGTCCGGACGCGACAGGAAGCCGCGCTGGCCGGACGGTGCGAGCACGAGCGTCGCGTCGAGACGGCCGGCCACGAGGTCCGCGTACGCCTGGTTCTGGTCCTGGTACGCGACGACCGCGACGCCCGCCGGCTCCCAGTGCGCCTTCGCGAAGGTTTCCTGGATCGATGCCTGCAGCACGCCGACGCGCTTGCCCTTCAGCGATTCCGGCGTCGGCAGCAGGCCGCTGCCGGTGCGTGCGATCAGCTGGGTCGGCACGCGATAGATGATCGTCGTGAAGTCGATCGCCTGGCGCCGCTGCTCGGTCGCGTTCATCGCCGAGTTGATCGCGTCGAACTTGCGGCCCTGCAGTGCGGGAATCAGGCCGTCGAACGACGTCTCGACCCATTTGCACGACAGCTTCGCCGTCTGGCAGACGGCATTGCCGACGTCGATGTCGAAGCCCTGCAGGTCGCCGTTCGGCGCTTTCGATTCGAACGGCGGATATTGCGCTTCGAGGCCGAAGCGCAGCGTCGGCGCGTCGGCGAGCGCCGCGCCCGAGCCGATGGCGCACGCGAGTGCGAACGCGAGTTTCAGGGTGGCCGTGTGCTTCATCGTGATCTCCTGTGTCTGTCGGTGCGACGTCCCGTCGCCGGTTGACGTACGGGCTTTACAGCGAACGCAGTCGCCGCGCGCCTTCGACCAGCGTCGCGTCGTCCTTCGAAAAACTGAGCCGGATCACGCCGGCGTCGGTGCCGTCGGTATAGAACGCCGACAGCGGAATCGTCGCGACGCGCGCATCGCGGATCAGGCGCAGCACGAAATCGCTGTCGCTTTCGTCCGAGAAGTGCCGGAAGCGCGCGAGCATGAAGAATGAGCCTTCACTCGGCAGCAGCTCGAAACGCGAATCGGCCAGCTCGCGCGCGAGCAGGTCGCGCTTGGCCTGGTAGAACGCCGACAGGCCGAGATAGCTGTCCGGCCGCGCGAGGATCTCCGCGAACGCGACCTGCATCGGCGTGTCGGCCGCGAACACCATGAACTGATGCACCTTGCGGATCTCGTCCATCAGCTCGGCCGGCGCGAGGCAATAGCCGACCCGCCAGCCCGTCACATGGAACGACTTGCCGAACGACGACACGATCACGCTGCGCTCGGCCAGCTCGCGATGGCGCGCCATGCTCTGGTGCTGCGCGCCGTCGAACACGACGTGCTCGTAGACCTCGTCGGACAGGATTACGATGCCGGTATCGCGCGTGAGCTGCGCGAGCCGTTCGAGATCGTCGGCCGAGAACACGGTCGCGGTCGGGTTGTGCGGCGTGTTGACGATGATCATCCGCGTGCGCGGGTTGATCGCCGCGGCGACTTCGTCCCAGTTCACGCGGAAATGCTCGGGCGACAGCTTGATCGCCACCGGCGTCGCGCCCTGCAGCCGCACGATCGGCGCATAGCTGTCGAACGACGGCTCGAAGTAGATCACCTCGTCGCCCGGATGCACGAGCGCGCTGATCGCCGCGTAGAGCCCTTCGCTCGCGCTGGCGATCACCGTGATCTCGGTAGCTGGGTCGTAGTGCGTGCCGTACAGCGCCTCGGTCTTTTCGGCGAGCCGCTCGCGCAGCGCCATGACGCCGGCCATCGGCGCGTACTGGTTGTGCCCGTCGCGCATCGCGCGCGCGACGCCTTCGACGAGCGCCGGATCGGGCGCGAAATTCGGCGCGCCCTGCGACAGGTTCAACGCATCGTGCCGGGCAGCCAGTTGGCCGATCACCGTGAAGATCGTCGTCCCGACGTCGGGCAGTTTCGAACGGGGCGCGGTGGCGCTTCGCATGACTCCTCCTTCTGATGTCCTTCGGGCGGCCGCGCGCGACACGCACGGCCTGCATCCGTCGCACGATTTAGCCCGAGCCAATATCGGTGGACAATCGAAAGTTCGTCATGGCGGCCATGCATTTTTCTCATGGTCCGTGGGGAGGGGTACGCAGCGGCAAGGCTAGCCTGTCGGGGCGACATGCGAATCAGGCATTTCCCCTAGGGTCGGTTACCGGCCAGCGGCCGCCAGATAGGCGAGCAGCACGGCCCGCAGTTCGTCGCGCAGCGCGGCGATGTCGAACGCGGGCCCGAGCGTCAGCAACGCCTGCGAAAGCCCGCCGTAGCAGATCGTGTGCGCCATCCGCGCGAGCCCGTCGAGCCGCGCGGCCGGCGGCGGATCGGCCGCGTGTGCGAGCGCGTCGCGCCACAGCGCGACGTACGCGTCGTAATGCCGGCGGTAGGCGGTGAGCGGCGACACCTGCCGTTCCAGCGCGAACAGCGCGCCCCACAGCGCCGCGTCGGCGCCGATCGCGTCGACCTGCAGGTCGACGAGCGCGGCGGCCAGGTCGGCCCGCGGCGCGCCGTGCAGTCGCGCGATGGCGTCGCGCAGCCGGTCGGCCATCGCCTGTACGTGCCGGTGGATACAGAGCGCCGCGAGGCTTTGCTTGTCGCCGAAGTATTCGTAGAAAGTACCGATGCTCACGCCCGCGACCGCCGCGATCTCGCGGGTCGTCGCCTTCGCGTAGCCGCGTTCGAGCAAAAGCTGAACGAACGCCTGCTGCAGCGCGTCGGAACTCGCCTGCGCGCGCGACTGGCGCGGCCGGCGACGCAAGGCGGGCGCGGGTTGCGCCGCCGGCTGGCCGGGCGGCGCCGGAACCTGAACATGTCGCTGCGGCATATTTGCTACTCTGGAAATCAGCAGGAAATGCGTTTTACCGGGGGCCGGAACCGGCGCCGAAGCGTCACCCGTGCGGCATGACGCCGGCCGCCCGCGCAGCATGAGACCGGAGACCACCTCGATGACCGAATCGACTCACGCCGTCACGAACCAGTTCGACGAACTGGTCGACTATAACCTCTTCGCGACGGACCTCGCGCTGCGCGACGCGCTCACCCGCGCGGGCGCCGACTGGGCCGCGCCGCAGCTCGATGCCTACGGCGCGCGGCTCGGCAGCGCCGACACCGCGCGGCTCGCCGACGAAGCGAACCGCCACCTACCGGAACTGCACACCTTCGACCGGCGCGGCCGGCGCATCGACCGCGTCGACTTCCACCCGGCGTGGCACACGCTGCTCGGCCAATACCGCCGCGAAGGCTTCGTGTCGCTCGCGTTCCGCGACACGCGCCGCGGGCGCTGGGCGGCGACCGCGGCCGGCTTCTACCTGCATGGCCAGATCGAGGCCGGCACGCTGTGCCCGGCGACGATGACGCAGGCCGCGATCCCCGTGCTGCAGAAGGAGCCCGCGCTGTGGGGCCTGCTGCGCGACAAGCTCTACAGCAACGACTACGATCCGCGCGACGTGCCGGTCGCCGACAAGCGCTCGATCTGGTTCGGCATGGGCATGACCGAGAAACAGGGCGGCTCCGACGTGCGCGCAAATACGACACTCGCGACCGCCGTCGGCGCGGGTGGACGCGGCGGCGAATACCGGCTGCGCGGCCACAAGTGGTTTTTCTCCGCACCGATGTGCGACGCGCACCTCGTCGTCGCGCGCACCGAAGCCGGCAGCCCGTCGTGCTTCTACGTGCCGCGCTGGCGGCCGGACGGTACGAAGAACGCGGTCGAGATCCAGCGGCTGAAGGACAAGGTCGGCAACCGCAGCAACTCGAGCAGCGAGATCGAGCTGAACGACGCATGGGGCATCATGCTCGGCGACGAAGGCCGCGGCATTCCGACCATCATCGAGATGGCCACCACCACGCGGCTGAACTGCGTGCTCGGCAGCGCGGCGATGCTGCGTCAGGGCGTCGTGCAGGCGATCGCGTACACGCGCCAGCGCCATGCGTTCGGCCGCGCGCTCGCCGAGCAGCCGCTGATGCGTACCGTGCTCGCCGATCTCGCGCTCGAAAGCGAAGCCGCGCTGTCGCTGTCGATGCGTCTCGCCGATGCGTTCGAGCGCGACGACTCGCCACGCGAACGCGCATGGAAGCGCATCGTCACGCCCGCCGCGAAATTCTGGGTGTGCAAGCGCGCGGTCGAGCTGACCGGCGAGGTGATGGAAGTGTTCGGCGGCAACGGCTATGTCGACGACGGCCCGATCGCGCGGCTGTTCCGCGAGGCGCCCGTCAACTCGATCTGGGAAGGCTCGGGCAACGTGATGTGCCTCGACGAGCTGCGCGCGATATCGCGCGAGCCCGACGCGGCCGCCGCGCTGTTCGACGAACTCGCCGACCTCGGCGCGGGCGAACCGCGCATCCGCGCGGCGCTCGATGCGCTGCGCGCGATGCTCGCGGCGCCGGCCGACACG
>NZ_JAAGPH010000074.1:0-37515 GCF_017104705.1 Burkholderia sp. Se-20373
CGCGGCGGGCGCGGCCTCCGTCGCCGCAGCCGGGGCTGCGTCGCCCGACGCCGTCGCCGGTGCGCTGGTGCCGCCCGAACCGCCACGGAAATCGGTGACATACCAACCCGAACCCTTCAGCTGGAAGCCCGCGGCAGTGACCTGCTTGCGAAATGCATCCTTCCCGCATTCCGGGCACTGCGACAGCGGCGCGTCGCTCATCTTCTGGAGCACGTCCTTCGCGAAACCACACGCTTCGCATCGATAGGCGTAGATCGGCATGATATTTTTCCCGCGGAAACTGGAAACGGCTTGCAAAACCTTGAATTATAGCCGAAACCCCGCAGCGCTCCGGCAATGGCCGCGACGCCCGCGCATCAGCGGCGGCGCCACGTGAGCCAGCGCTCGTTCCCTTCGAACACGGGCAGCGAATCGGTCACGGGCAAATCCTCGATCAGCTCGAAGTGCGGCGCGAGCAGCGCATCGAGTTCGGCACGCTCGATTCCGAACGGCGGCCCCTTCGGTTTCGCCATCAGGAAGAAATAGCCGGCCAGCAATCCGTCAGCAGGCAGCAGCTCGGCCATGCGCGCCGCATAGCCGGCACGCATGGCCGGCGGCAGCGCGCACAGGAACGCACGCTCGTACACCCACTGCACGTCGAACGGCGGCCGGTACGCAAAGAAATCGGCCTGCTCGACGACGCCCGCATGTGCGCCGAGCCGCGCCTTCGCGGCCACCACCGCCTGCGCGGCGAAATCGATCGCACGCACGGGCCAGCCGGCGTCGGCCAGCCACCCGGCTTCCTGCGCACTGCCGCAGCCGGGAATCAGCACCGCGCACGGCTCGAGCCGGTGCGCGAACACGCTGAAACCCTCGGGCACGCCGGCGAATTCCCACGGCGTCACGCCACGCTCGAAACGCTCGTCCCAGAACGAAGCGTCGCCGGGATCGCGCGTCGTGAAATCGGCGGCTGACGGTGTAGCGGATTGCTTCGGATCGGACATCGCCCTGCTCCTTTCGGTCATGTGCCGTACGTGAGCGCCAGCAGCACACGCGCGACGAGCGCCCCGACGCCGACCGCCAGGCCGAAGATCAGCAGCGCCTGCATCAGCCGGTTCGTCCGCTTCTGCTCGATGAGGATCTGGCGCATCAGGTCTTCGCTCGCGGCACGCGGCGCGTCATGGCGCGCAGCCATCGCGTGATGGATCAGGCGCGGCAGTTGCGGCAGCGTCTTGCTCCACTGCGGCGCCTCGACCTTGAAGCGCTCGTACCAGCCGCGCAGGCCGATCTGCTCGGTCATCCAGCGCTCGAGGTAAGGCTTCGCGGTCTTCCACAGGTCGAGCTCAGGGTCGAGCGAACGGCCGAGGCCCTCGACGTTCAGCATCGTCTTCTGCAGCAGCACGAGCTGCGGCTGGATCTCGACGTTGAAGCGGCGCGACGTCGAGAACAGCCGCATCAGCACCTGACCCAGCGAGATGTCCTTCAGCGCGCGGTCGAAATACGGCTCGCACACCGCGCGGATCGCGCTTTCGAGTTCCTCGACGCGCGTTTCGGGCGGTACCCAGCCCGACTCGAGGTGAAGCGTCGCGACGCGGTGGTAGTCACGCTTGAAGAACGCGAGGAAGTTCTGCGCGAGGTAGTTCTTGTCGAAATCGGACAGCGCGCCGACGATCCCGAAATCGAGCGCGACGTAGCGGCCGAACGTGTTCGGATCGAGGCTCACCTGGATGTTGCCCGGGTGCATGTCCGCGTGGAAGAAGCCGTCGCGGAACACCTGCGTGAAGAAAATCTCGACGCCTTCGCGCGCGAGCTTCTTGATGTCGACGCCGGCCGAACGCAGCGTCTCGACCTGGCTGATCGGCACGCCGGTCATGCGCTCCATCACGAGCACCTGCGACGTCGAGAAATCCCAGAACATCTCGGGCACGAGCAGCAGGTCGAGGCCCGCGAAGTTGCGGCGCAGCTGGCTGCCGTTGGCGGCCTCGCGCATCAGGTCGAGCTCGTCGTGCAGGTACTTGTCGAATTCGGCGACGACCTCGCGCGGCTTCAGGCGCCGGCCGTCGGCCCACATGCGCTCGGTCCAGATCGCGATGTCGCGCATCAGCGCGAGGTCGGAATCGATCACGGACAGCATGTTCGGGCGCAGCACCTTGACGGCGACGGCCTTGCCCGCGTGCTGGCCCTGCTTGAGCTTCGCGAAATGCACCTGCGCGATCGACGCGCTCGCGACCGGCTCGCGCTCGAATTCGTCGAACAGCTCGTCGACCGGCGCACCGAGCGACTTCTCGATGATCCCGATCGCGACCGCCGAATCGAACGGCGGCACCTGGTCCTGCAGCTTCGCGAGTTCGTTCGCGAAATCGACCGACAGCAAATCGCGGCGCGTCGACAGCACCTGGCCGAACTTCACGAAGATCGGGCCGAGGCTTTCGAGCGCGTGACGCAGCCGCACGGCAGGCGGATCGGAATAGCGGCGGCCGATCGTCGTGATCCGCAACAGCAGCTTCACGCGCCGGTCGTCGATCCGGGACAGCATCACTTCGTCGAGACCAAAGCGGATGACGGTGTAGACAATCTTGATGAAACGGAAAATGCGCATGCCCTGCGGCCCCTCAGTGCGCGCCGCGCGGGCCGGAACCCGTGCGCGCGCCGATTTTTTGTTCGAGTCGCTCGACCCGCTTTTCGACCCGTGCGAGCGCATCGCGTGCGCGCGCCAGTTCGGCATCGAAGCCGCCAAGCGATGCGCGCCGGACGACTTGCGGGTTCTCGTCGAGCCAGTATTCGGCGACGGAATCGAGCACGTTGCGGCCGGTGCGTCGCGCGCGCGCGCCGGCGTCGCGCACGACCGTCGCGATCCGGTATGCCGCCGCGTCGCCGACCAGCTTCGCGAGATCTTCTTCAGGTTCCCAGCGCAGATGCTCGGCCAGCTTCGCGATCTGCGTGGCGAACTCGGCGTCGCCCTCGATCTTCACGTGCTTCATCACGGCCGCCTGGCCGCCCTGCAGGAACGCGGCGACCGTGTCGCCGGCAAGCGCGATCGACACGTCGACCTGTTGCGCATCGTGCGCGTCGACGGCCGACAGATATCCGTCGGGCTGCACCAGCAGCGTCAGCGTAACCGGGGGCACGTCGATCCGGGCAGTCTTGCCCGAATAGGGAATCAGGCGGTCGCGCGCCCACGATTCGCGGGCGAGCAGGTGATTGACAGCAGCAGCAAAAGGCTTGGCGGCAAAGGTCATCGGGCTGGGAAAGAAAAAACCCGCGCAGGCCGGGCGCCCACGCGGGTTTCTATTGTAACGTCGGATCGTCGGCAGACCGTGCCTGACCGCACACCCGGGCGGCAAGCGGTCGCAGTGCGGCGGCCGTTGCCCGGGTGCCGGCGGCGCGGGCCGCCGGGCACGCTCAGTGCGTGTTGATCTGCTGGATGCCCGCGAGCAGCCAGCCCTGACTGCCCGACTTCGACAGGTTCCACACCTCGTCGAACGGCGCGGCCGACGCGTTCGCCGATTCGCGGATCAGGCCGTGGAAGCGCACGCTCGCCGACTGCTCGATGCCGCGATCCTCGATCGCGACCAGTTCCGCGTCGAGCTGCACGACGTCGGTCTGGTTCGACTCGTTGCCGCGCGAATCGAGGTCGATCTTGATCTCGGCGAACATTTCCGGCGTCGTGAACTCGCGGATGTCGGCCAGATTGCCCTGGTCCCACGCGGCCTGAAGGCGCACGAAATAGACTTTCGAGCTGCGCAGGAACGCTTCGGTGTCGAAGCCGGCCGGCACCTGGAGCGGTGCTGCCGCGGCAGCCGCTGCCGCGCCGGTCGCCGCGGCACCGCCGCCGAACACGCCTTGCGCTTCGTTCGCGTAGCTGCTGCCGCTACCCGCATAGTTGCTGCCGGTGCCGCCCTGCTGGAACGACGGGCTTTGCGAATAGCCGCCCGACGACGACGCCGAGCCGCCGACCGAGTAGGCCGGCTCCTGCGGACGACGGCGGTTCATGAACTTGCGGATCAGCCAGATGCCGACCGCCGCGAGCAGCGCGATCACGATGACGTTCGCCATCATGCTCGCGAATGCGCCGCCCAGGCCGAAGTGGGACAGCAGCGCCGCGATACCGAGACCGGCCGCGAGGCCGGCGATCGGCCCGAGCCAGCGCGAGCGGTTGGGCTGCGCAGCCGGTGCGGGGGCGGCCGGATTCGCACGCTGCGCCTGCGACGGCGCAGCCTGCTGCATCGGCTGCTGCGCGGGCGGCGTGGCCTGGCGCTGCGTGACGGTGGAGTTCTGGCGGCCGATGCTGCGCCCGCCGCCCATGCGCTTGGCTTCGGCGTCGAGCGATGCGAACGTGCCGGCCGTGAGCAGGCCGACCATCAGCAGCGTGCCGACCCGTCGAGCCCACGGCTTCGACGGCTTGCTACGGTTGAACAACGAACGCGATTCGAACATCAGCTTCTCCGAATGTAAGACAAATGTATGGAAAGAGCCCCTTAGTACTTGGCTCCCATGTGTAAAGCTACCACGCCACCTGACAAATTGTAATATTTGACGGCATCGAGGCCCGCTTGTTCCATCATCGTCTTCAGCGTGTCCTGATCGGGGTGCATTCGAATAGATTCGGCAAGATACCTGTAACTTTCAGCATCTTTCGCGAACTTGTCGCCAAGCCACGGTAATACTTTGAAAGAATACAGATCGTACGCTTTTTTCAGCGGATCCCAGACTTTCGAGAATTCCAGCACCATCACGCGGCCGCCGGGCTTCGTCACACGGCGCATCTCGGCCAGCGCGGCATCCTTGTGCGTCATGTTGCGCAGCCCGAACGCGACCGTGACCACATCGAAGTAGTTGTCCGGAAAGGGAATTTTCTCCGCGTCGCACAGCAGCGACGGCGTCACGATGCCCTTGTCGAGCAGCCGGTCGCGGCCGACGCGCAGCATCGATTCGTTGATGTCCGTGTGCCAGACCTCGCCCGTCGGCCCGGCCGCCTTCGCGAACGCCCGGGTCAGGTCGCCGGTACCGGCCGCCAGGTCGAGCACCTTGAAGCCGGGGCGCACGTTCGCCTGCGCGATCGTGAACGCCTTCCACGCGCGGTGCATGCCCGCCGACATCAGGTCGTTCATCAGATCGTAGTTGCTCGCGACCGAATGGAACACACCCGCCACTTTCTTCGCTTTTTCGTTTTCCTCGACGCTTTCGAAGCCGAAGTGGGTTTTGCTCATCGCGTTGATCCTCAGTAAATGGCAAGACGGCGCCGAGCGGGCGCCGTCGAATTTCAGTGGCAGTGGCCGTGCGACGCGTTCGCCGCCAGCATCGGGGCATCGCGCTCGACGCCCGCCGCCTTCAGTTTGTCGAAATAGTCGCGCCACAGCGCATCCTGCTGCGTGGCCAGCTCGTACAGCAGGTCCCACGAGTAGATGCCGGTCGAATGGCCGTCGGAAAACGTCGGCTGCAGCGCGTAGTGGCCGACGCCCTCGAGCGCGGTGATCGTCACTTCGCGCTTGCCCGTCTGCAGCGTCTCCTGGCCGGGCCCGTGGCCGCGCACCTCGGCCGACGGCGAATACACGCGCATCAGCTCGAACGGAATCCGGAAACTGTCGCCGTTCGGGTACTGCAATTCGAGCACGCGCGATACCGCGTGCACGACGACGCCGGACGGAATCGGCGTCGTGGAAGTCAAACCGCTCATGGCTGCCTCGAATCGGTCATGCGTTGAATTTCCTCGCGCACCGCATTGTGCAGCAGCGAGGCCTGCGCTGCGCGCGAGCGCAGCAGCGCCTCGGACACGCTGCGCTGGCGCGGCGCCCATACGGGCTGCGGGAAGTGTGCGTCGTTGGAAAAGCGCGGGATCACGTGCCAATGCACGTGCGGCACCATGTTGCCGAGGCTCGCGAGATTCACCTTGTTCGGCTGCATCACGCGACGCACGGCCCGCTCGACCGCGTAGACCACGCGCATCAGATGAGCCCGCTCGGGTTCGCCGAGATCGGAGAATTCCGCGACGTGCGCGCCCCAGATCACCCGGCAGAAGCCCGGATACTCGTGCTCGCCCGTCGCGAGGACGACACGCAGCGCATCGTCCTGCCAGAGCACTTCGCCGCCGTCTTCACGGCAAAACACGCATTCCATCGTCGCTCCCATGTGGACGGGCGCCGGCATTACCGCGCCGGCGCCCGCTCATTCCCGGCCCGGTCGGGCGGTCGTCATGTCCGCATTAGACCAGCACGCGCTCGATCCCGCCATTGTTCGCACGTGCGACATAATCGGCCATCCAGTTCTCGCCGAGCACCTGGCGCGCGATTTCGACCACGATGTAGTCGGCTTCGAGGTTCGCGTCCTCGCTGTAGCGCGACAGGCCCTGCAGGCACGACGGGCAGCTCGTCAGGATCTTCACGTCGGGGCCGTTCGCAGCCGCGGCGGCCGGCGCCGGCGCGTTGCCGGCCACGACCGGGATGCTGCGCAGCTTCGCGGCACCCTTGCGGATCTCCTCTTCCTTGCGGAAGCGGACCTGCGTCGACACGTCCGGGCGCGTGACCGCGAGCGTGCCCGATTCGCCGCAGCAGCGCTCGTTCTTCTCGATCTTGTAGCCGTCCTTCTCGGCGCCCATCAGCTCGTTGACGAGCTTCACCGGGTCCATCGTCTTGATCGGCGTGTGGCACGGGTCGTGATACATGTAGCGCGTGCCCGTCACGCCATCGAGCTTCATCCCCTTCTCGAGCAGGAACTCGTGGATGTCGATGATCCGGCAGCCCGGGAAGATCTTGTCGAATTCGTAGCCCGCGAGCTGGTCGTAGCAGGTACCGCACGACACGACCACCGTCTTGATGTCGAGGTAGTTCAGCGTGTTCGCGACCCGGTGGAACAGCACGCGGTTGTCGGTGACGATCTTCTCGGCCTTGTCGTACTGGCCCGAGCCGCGCTGCGGATAGCCGCAGCACAGGTAGCCAGGCGGCAACACCGTCTGCACGCCGGCTTCCCACAGCATCGCCTGCGTGGCCAGGCCAACCTGCGAGAACAGGCGCTCGGAGCCGCAGCCCGGGAAGTAGAACACCGCTTCCGAATCGACGGTGGTCGATTTCGGATTGCGGATGATCGGCACGATCTTGTTGTCCTCGATGTCGAGCAGCGCGCGCGCCGTCTTCTTCGGCAGGTTGCCCGGCATCTTCTTGTTGACGAAGTGGATCACCTGCTCGACCACGGGCGGCTTGCCGACCGTCGCCGGCGGGTGCTGCGTCTGCTTCGTCACGACCTTCTTCAGCATGTCGTTCGCGAAGCGCTGCACCTTGTAGCCGGCGCCCATCATCACGCTGCGCGCGACGTTGATCGTCTGCGGGTTGGTCGCGTTCAGGAAGAACATGCCCGCCGCATTGCCGGCGTTGAACTTCTTCTTGCCCATCTTGCGCAGCAGGTTGCGCATGTTCATCGTGACGTCGCCGAAGTCGATCTTCACCGGGCACGGCGTCGCGCACTTGTGGCACACCGTGCAGTGGTCGGCCACGTCGTTGAACTCGTCCCAGTGCTTGATCGACACGCCGCGGCGCGTCTGTTCCTCGTACAGGAACGCCTCGACCAGCAACGACGTCGCGAGGATCTTGTTGCGCGGGCTGTACAGCAGATTCGCGCGCGGCACGTGCGTCGCGCACACCGGCTTGCACTTGCCGCAGCGCAGGCAGTCCTTCACCGAATCGGCGATCGCGCCGATGTCGGACTGCTTCATGATCAGCGACTCGTACCCCATCAGCCCGAAGCTCGGCGTATAGGCGTTGCGCAGATCGGCGCCTTCGAGCAGCTTGCCCTTGTTGAAGCGGCCGTTCGGGTCGACGCGCTGCTTGTACGCGCGGAATTCGGCGATCTCGTCGTCGGTCAGGAACTCGAGCTTCGTGATGCCGATACCGTGCTCGCCGGAAATCACGCCGTCGAGCGAACGCGCGAGCGTCATGATGCGCGCGACCGCCGCGTGGGCGTCCTGCAGCATCTCGTAGTTGTCGGAGTTGACCGGCAGGTTGGTGTGGACGTTGCCGTCGCCCGCGTGCATGTGCAGCGCGACGAACACGCGGCCGCGCAGCACCTGCTTGTGGATCGCCTGCGCCTCGTCGAGGATCTGCTTGAACGCGCCGCCGTTGAAGATCGCGCGCAGCTCGGCGCGGATCTCCTGCTTCCACGAGATGCGGACCGTGCGGTCCTGCGTGATGTGGAACACGGTCGCGCCGGGCTGATCGTCCGCGCGATCGGCGAACTTCTCGGCAAGCGCCTCGTAACCGAGCTGCACGAGGTAGTGCTGCGCCTCGCGCAGCGGCTGGTCGAGCCGGTCGCGCACGAATTCCCAGCGGGCGCGCACGCGCTTGAGCAGCTCCAGCGCCTGCTGGACCCGGTCTTCGAGCAGTTCGGCGCTCGGGATCTCGTTCGCGTCGTCGGTCTTGCCGAGCGGCAGATTGCCGGCGCGGAAAAACGCTTCCAGCGCGTCGACGAGCTGCAGCTTGTTCTTCAGCGACAGCTCGATGTTGATCCGCTCGATGCCGTCGGTGTACTCACCCATCCGGTTCAACGGGATCACGACGTCTTCGTTGATCTTGAACGCGTTCGTGTGCTTCGCGATCGCGGCCGTGCGGCTGCGGTCGAGCCAGAAGCGCTTGCGCGCCTCCGCGCTGACCGCGACGAAGCCTTCGCCGCTCTTGCCGTTCGCCATCCGGATCACCTCGGACGTGGCGTGCGCGACCGCATCGGCATCGTCGCCGACGATATCGCCGATCAGCACCATCTTGGGGAAGGCATTGCGCTTGCTCTTGGTCGCGTAGCCGACCGCGCGCAGGTAGCGCTCGTCGAGGTGCTCGAGGCCCGCGAGAATCGCGCCGCCCTGCTTCGACGTTTCGAACAGGTAATCCTTGATCTCGACGATGCTCGGAATCGCCTCGCACGCCTGGCCGAAGAATTCGAGACAGACGGTGCGCGTGTGCGCGGGCATCTTGTGCAGCACCCAGCGCGCGGACGTGATGAGCCCGTCGCAGCCTTCCTTCTGCACGCCCGGCAGGCCGGCGAGGAACTTGTCGGTCACGTCCTTGCCGAGCCCTTCCTTGCGGAACCGGCGGCCTTCGATCTCGAGCATTTCGGTGCGCAGCAGCTTCTCGCCCGGCGCATACGCGCCGTCGAACCACTTCAGCTCGAAACGCGCGACCGCGATGTCGTGGATCTTGCCCTGGTTGTGCTCGTGGCGCGTGACTTCGAGCCAGTTGCCGTCCGGATCGACCATCCGCCACCAGGCCAGGTTGTCGAGCGCGGTGCCCCACAGCACGGCCTTCTTGCCGCCCGCGTTCATCGCGACGTTGCCGCCGATGCACGATGCGTCGAGCGAGGTCGGATCGACCGCGAACACGTAGCCGGCCGCTTCCGCCGCCTCGGTCACGCGGCGCGTGACGACGCCCGCGCCGGAGAAGATCGTCGGCACCTTGTGCGCGACACCCGGCAATTCGGTCAGCTCGACCGCGCCGAGCTGTTCGAGCTTTTCGGTGTTGATGACGGCGGAGAACGGCGTGAGCGGCACCGCGCCGCCCGTGTAGCCGGTACCGCCGCCGCGCGGGATCACGGTCAGGCCGAGCTCGAAGCAGGCCTTGATGAGGCCGGCGATCTCGGCTTCGCTATCGGGGGTCAGCACGACGAACGGGTATTCGACACGCCAGTCGGTCGCGTCGGTCACGTGCGACACGCGCGACAGCCCGTCGAAACGGATGTTGTCCTTCTGCGTGCAGCGGCCGAGCGCCTTGGTCGCGCGGCGGCGCAGGTCGGCCATCTTCTCGAATTCGTCGGCGAACTCGTTGACCGCCCGCTGCGCGGCGGTTTCGAGCATCTCGACGCGCGATGCGCGCTCGCGGCCCGCGTCGTCGCGGTGCTCGGTGAGGTCCGCGCTGCGGCGCTTGCCGATTTCGGTGAGGCGGTGGTTCAGCGCCTCGATCAGCAGCGCGCGGCGCTTCGGGTTGTCGAGCAGGTCGTCCTGCAGGTACGGGTTGCGGCGCACGACCCAGATGTCGCCGAGCACTTCATACAGCATCCGTGCCGAGCGGCCCGTACGGCGCTCGGCGCGCAGTTCGTCGAGCACCGACCACGCCTCTTCGCCGAGCAGGCGGATCACGATCTCGCGATCAGAGAAGGACGTGTAGTTGTAGGGAATCTCGCGCAAGCGGGGCGCGGGGTCGGCGGCGACGGCGCTGGCCGCGCCATGCGGATCGAAAACTTGTGGTGCGTTCATGTTCGGACGACTCGGAGGGCCGATACACCGTGCACGGGCGTCGGCAAGCGCGTGGGCGCAATCTTGGGGAAATCTGTTCTGTTACCAGGCGCGCGGCTGTCCTTCATGGGGCCGAAGCGGGCGACTCGCCCCTCCTGGCCGGCGACAGGGCCTGGCGGCACTCGGAACGATCAGCACGATCGCGCGCGGCGCGCATGCCGTTCGGCCGCGGGGCTGGCTGCGCGCGGCGTCGGCTTCAACGGTGCGATCCGAGGGTGCCTCTGCATCTTCCGATCCTTGATTCAAAACGGAATTCTAACCCATGATCGGGCCACGCGTGACACGTCGGACAGGTCGTGGGGCTATCCCCGCGAGCCGCGCCAGGCCTGGCTCGGCGCGATTTCGCGCGATCATTCGCCGTCCGTCCGGTCGGTAACCGTGCGGTTAAGCCGGTAAAAAAGGCGGCGCGCGCTCGCCGACGCCCCGCCCGCACGGCCCCGCGAGCAACCGCTCGGCATGCCGCTTGCGTGCAGGCAGACCCTTGGCGCTATCATTGATCCTTTACCGTCTGCTTTCCGCACTGCACGCGAGCGCCCATGGCATCCCACGATTACCTGAAGAAAATCCTCACCGCGCGCGTCTACGACGTCGCGATCGAGACGGAACTCGAATCCGCCCGCAACCTGTCGGCCCGCCTGCGCAACGCCGTCTACCTGAAGCGCGAGGACAACCAGCCGGTGTTCTCGTTCAAGCTGCGCGGCGCGTACAACAAGATGGCGCACATTCCGGCGGAAGCACTCGCGCGCGGCGTGATTACGGCGTCGGCCGGCAACCACGCGCAGGGTGTCGCGTTCTCGGCGGCCCGGATGGGTGTCAAGGCCGTGATCGTCGTGCCCGTCACGACGCCGCAGGTGAAGGTCGATGCGGTGCGTGCGCACGGCGGCCCGAGCGTCGAGGTGATCCAGGCCGGCGAGTCGTACAGCGACGCGTATGCACACGCGGTCAAGGTGCAGGAAGAGCGCGGCCTCACGTTCGTCCACCCGTTCGACGATCCGTACGTGATCGCCGGCCAGGGCACGATCGCGATGGAAATCCTGCGCCAGCACCAGGGCCCGATCCACGCGATCTTCGTGCCGATCGGCGGCGGCGGGCTCGCGTCCGGCGTCGCGGCCTACGTGAAGGCGGTGCGCCCGGAGATCAAGGTGATCGGCGTGCAGGCCGAGGATTCGTGCGCGATGGTGCAGTCGCTGGAAGCCGGCAAGCGTGTCGAGCTGAGCGAGGTCGGCCTGTTCGCGGACGGCACCGCCGTGAAGCTGGTCGGCGAGGAAACCTTCCGGCTCTGCAGCGAATACCTCGACGGCGTCGTGACGGTGAACACCGACGCACTGTGCGCGGCGATCAAGGACGTCTTCCAGGATACGCGCAGCGTGCTGGAGCCGTCCGGCGCGCTCGCGGTCGCGGGCGCGAAGCTCTACGCGGAACGCGAAGGCATCGAGAACCAGACGCTCGTCGCGGTCACGTCCGGCGCGAACATGAACTTCGACCGGATGCGCTTCGTCGCCGAGCGCGCGGAAGTGGGTGAAGCGCGCGAAGCCGTGTTCGCGGTCACGATCCCCGAGGAGCGCGGCAGCTTCAAGCGCTTCTGTTCGCTCGTCGGCGACCGCAACGTCACCGAGTTCAATTACCGGATCGCCGATGCGCAGGCCGCGCACATCTTCGTCGGCGTGCAGATCAAGCGCCGCGGCGAATCGGCCGAGATCGCCGCGAACTTCGAATCGCACGGCTTCAAGAGCGTCGACCTGACGCACGACGAGCTGTCGAAGGAACACATCCGCTACATGGTGGGCGGCCGTTCGCCGCTCGCGCTCGACGAGCGCCTGTTCCGCTTCGAATTCCCGGAACGGCCGGGCGCGCTGATGAAGTTCCTGTCGTCGATGGCGCCGGACTGGAACATCAGCCTGTTCCACTATCGCAACCAGGGCGCGGACTACAGCTCGATCCTCGTCGGGCTGCAGGTGCCGCAGGCGGATCGCGCCGAATTCGAACGCTTCCTCGCGGCACTCGGCTATCCGTATGTCGAGGAGAGCGCCAACCCGGCTTACTGCCTCTTCCTGTCGTAAAGGCGTCACGCATGAATCCCGAACATTCCCCGCTCGGCAAGGCCACCGTCTACGCCGCCCAGTACGACGCGTCGCTGCTGTTCCCGATCCCGCGCGCCGGCGCGCGCGAGCAGCTCGGCATCACGTCGGCGCTGCCGTTCTTCGGCACCGACATCTGGAACGCCTACGAGCTGTCGTGGCTCAACGCGCGCGGCAAGCCGCAGATCGCGGTGGCGACGTTCTACGTGCCGGCCGAATCGCCGAACATCGTCGAATCGAAGTCGTTCAAGCTGTATCTCGGCTCGTTCGCGCAGACGACGTTCGACTCGATCGACGCGGTGCGCGATACGCTGAAGCGCGACGTGTCGGCCGCGTGCGGCGCGACCGTGTCCGTGCAGCTCGTGTCTCCGCACGATTTCGGCAAGCTCGAGATGGACGAGCTCGACGGGCTGTCGCTCGACCGGCTCGACCTCGACACCGACGTGTACGAACCCGATCCGTCGCTGCTGTCGGCCGCTGAAGACGAAGCGCCGGTCGAGGAAACGCTCGTGTCCGACCTGCTGCGCTCGAACTGCCCGGTCACCGGCCAGCCCGACTGGGGCAGCGTGCAGATCCACTATGTCGGGCCGCAAATCGATCACGCGGGCCTGCTGCGCTACATCATCTCGTTCCGCAATCACACGGGCTTTCACGAACAGTGCGTCGAGCGGATCTTCCTCGACATCCTGCACGCATGCAAACCGGTGAAGCTCGCGGTGTATGCGCGCTATACGCGCCGCGGGGGGCTCGACATCAATCCGTTCCGCACCAACTACAACCAGCCGATGCCGGATAACGCGCGTAATGCGCGGCAGTGACGGCGGCGGGTAGCCGCCGCGGTGAGCCGTCGGCAACGCGCGGCGACGACCCCAGACAAAACAGCCCGGCCGGGTTCAACCGGTCGGGCTGTTTTTCATTGCGCGGAGCAGCGCGGCCGGCCTGCGGTCACCTGCTCGCCGGCCGCTCCGGCAGGATCTCCACCAGGCGCAACAGGTAGCCGTCGGGATCCTGCACCAGCATCTCGACCTGGCCATGCTCGATCTCGTCTTCCCGATACCAGGACGTGCGCGGCTCGACGAACAGCGTCACGCCCGCGGCGCGAATCCTGTCGACGATGGGATCGAGCGCATCGACCTCGATCTGAAAATTGATCCCGCGCCCGAACGGCGGCTCCAGCGGGCCGGTCACCCAGCTCTCAGGGCTGTGCTGTTCGAGCATCAGTTGAGCGCCCCCGATCTCGAGATAGGCGAACCCGTCTTCCGGACGCTCGAAGCGAATCCGGAATCCGAGCACGTCGCGATAGAAGCGAACGCTTCCGGCAAGGTCCGAGCAGATCAGCTCCGGCACCAGCGCAGCCCATTCCATGCATGTCCTCCCCATAAGGTCATGCGGCACATTACATGAACGGACGGGATGCGTTGCGGCGGTTGTGGCCTCGGAGGCGCCATTGGCCAGTCGACCGGTGCCCTGCACATGAAAAACGGGTCCGGCGCACATGAATGCGCCGGGCCCGTTGCGTAGCGGCTCGCCCTCGCCGCGTTACTTCGCCGGCGCCTTGTACGCGATGCAGTCGACCTCGACCTTGCAGTCGATGACCATGCTCGACTGCACGCACGCGCGTGCCGGCGGATGCTCGCCGAAGTACGACACGAACACCTTGTTGAACGACGCGAAATCGCGCGCATCGTCGAGCCACACGCCGCAGCGCACGACGTGCTCGAGGCCGTAGCCGGCTTCCTTCAGGATCGCGATCACGTTCTCGATCGTCTGCTTCGACTGCGTGACGATGCCGCCTTCGACGACCTCGCCGTTCACCATCGGCGTCTGGCCCGACACGTACAGCCAGCCGTCGGCCTCGACCGCGCGTGCAAACGGCATCACCTGGCCGCCCGTGCCCTTCGCTTCGCCTACGCCATATCGCTTCATCGTTTCACTCCTTGTTTCGGTTACGGATGCGCGCACCGACGACGGCGCGCGCGGCAGATCGGAAACAACCACCGCGTTCAGAACGCGGCGTCGGCACTTGCCGGCACGCGCTCGCCGCGCGCGACGAAGCCGCCGGCGCGCTCGCCGGTCGGCTGGCCGTTTTCATAGGTCAGCACGCCGTTCACCCACACGGCGTCGATCCCGTGCGCGGGCTGCTGCGGCTTCTCGAACGTCGCGGCATCGATCACGCTCGCCGGGTCGAACAGCACGAGATCCGCGTGATAGCCCACATGCACCTCGCCGCGCCGTGCGAGCCCGTAGCGGCGCGCGGACAGCGACGTCATCTTGCGGATCGCCTCCTCGAGCGGCAGCAGGTTCGTGTCGCGCACGTAGTGGCCGAGCACGCGCGGGAACGCGCCCCACAGCCGCGGATGCGGCAGCGGATCGTTCGGCAGGCCGTCGGAGCCGACCATCGTCGCGGGATGCGACAGGATCCGGCGCACGTCGTCCTCGGACATGTTGTGGTACACCGCGCCCGCCGGGCGGACGCGCTGCGCGGCTTCCTGCTCGGTCACGCCCCAGTCGGCCGCGATCGCCTTCAGCAGCTTGCCTGCCACTTCCGGGTGCGGCTCCGACCACGTGATCGTGATGTCGATGTCGCCCGTCACCTGCTTCAGGTCGAGCGTCGACGAGCTGCGGCTGTACGGATAGCAGTCGCAACCGACCGGCTGATAGCGGCGCGCGCCTTCGAGCGACGCGAGCACCTCGGTGCTGCGCCCCCAGTTCGACGGGCCCGCGCACTTCAGGTGCGAGATCACGACCGGCACGCGCGCATGGCGGCCGACCTGGTACGCCTCTTCCATTGCATCGAGGATCGCGTCGAACTCGGTGCGCATGTGCGTGGTGTACAGCGCGCCCGCATTCGCGAGCGGCTCGGCGAGCGCCATCACCTCTTCTGCCGGCGCCGCGAACGCGGAGCCGTACGCGAGGCCCGACGACAGGCCGAGCGCGCCGTTCGCAAGCGCCTCCTCGAGCTGCGCGCGCATGCCGGCGATCTCGCCGTCGGTCGCCGCGCGGTCGAGGCGGTCCATCTGGTTGTTGCGCAGCGCCGTGTGGCCGACGAGCGCCGCGACGTTTACGGCCGGACGCGCGTCGTTCACGGCCGCGACGTAGTCGGCGAAAGTCGGATACTGGAACGCGCCGCGTTCGCCGAGCAGGTTCATCGGATCGGGCGGATCGCCCGCGAGCGTCACCGGCGACGCGCTGATCCCGCAGTTGCCGACGATCACGGTCGTCACGCCCTGTGAGATCTTCGGAATCATCTCCGGTGCGCGGATCACGTGCGTGTCGTCGTGCGTGTGCACGTCGACGAAGCCCGGCGCGAGCGCGCGGCCGTTCGCCTCGACGACGTTCTCGGCCAGCCAGTTCGACAGGTTGCCGATCGCCGCGATCAGGCCGTTGCGGATCGCGACGTCGCGCGTGACGGGCGGCGCGCCGGTACCGTCGTAAAGCTGCGCGCCGACGATCAGCGTATCGGCGGCTTCGGGATGCGAATGCATGGTCAGTCTCCTACCGGTTGACGGTCTCCGCCGCCGCGATGCGCATCGAGCGCGTGCTTGATGCGGCGCAGCGATTCTCGGCCCGCATCGCCGAGCCGCAATGCGACTCCGGTGACGAGCACGTCGATCGCCATCATCATCGCGTAACGCGATGTCGACGGCTTGTAAATGAAATCGGTTTCGAACGCGACGACCGGGATCAGGTGGTCGGCCAGCTTCGCGAGCGGCGATGCCGGCGCGGTGATCGCGATCAGCTTCGCGCCGTAGCGCTTCGCGAGCCGGCAGCTTTCGAGCAGCTCGGGCACACGCCCGCTCACCGACAGCGCGACGACGACGGTGTCGCGCGACAGCGTCGCGGCCACCATCCGCTGCAGCACGCTGTCCTGGTAGCTCGCGACCGGCCGGCCGAAGCGCACGAGCCGGAAGCGCAGCTCGTCGGCGAGCGCGGTCGAGCCGCCGCCCTGGCCGTACACGTAGGTCATCTTCGCGGCGGCGAGCAGGTCGGCGGCTGCGTCGAACGATGTATTGCGCAGCAGCTGATGGTTGTGCGCGAGCGCCACGCGGATCTCGTCGTAGACCATCGACGCGGGGCTCGTGTCGTCGGCCGGCGCGTCGTCGGACGGCACCAGAAAGCGCTGGCCGACGGCCGCCGCCTGCGCGACGAGCACCTTCAGTTCGCGCACGTCGCGGCAGCCGACCGCCTTCGCGAAACGCGTGACCGTCGCGACGCTGACCTCCGCGTCGCGTGCCAGCGCGCCGATGCTGGCATGCGCGGCGCGCGCCAGGTCGGCGAGGATGAACGCGGCGACCTTGCGCTCGGCTTCGCGCAACTCGGGCGCACATTCGGCGATCCGCGCAACGATGTCGAGCACCGGCGGAGCGGCCGGCGCCGGATGAAGCTCGGCTGCGAGCGGGGCGGACGGGGTGGCGGGCGTATTCATCTGCGGAAAAGGGTGCGAGGCTCGATGTTACTAAATAACATCACCGCGCCGATGCTACTTTCTGTACCATCGGCGTGTCAACTTCAGTGCAATGCATAGTGATGATGGAGCGGGATGACATGAAAGTTACAAACTATCAGGAAGCGACGATCGATCCGTTCGGCAAGGGCCTCGGCAATCTGCCCAGCGCGAGCGTGCCGCTCGGCGACGCAGGCCGCCTCGAGTGGAACCTGCTTGCGGAAGACGTCAGCCTGCCGGCCGCCGTGCTTTACGAGGATCGCATCGAACACAACCTGAACTGGATGCAGGCCTTCGTCCAGAAGTACGGCGTCAAGTTCGCGCCGCACGGCAAGACGACGATGGCGCCGCAACTGTTCCGCCGCCAGCTCGACGCCGGCGCGTGGGGCATCACGCTCGCGACCGCGCACCAGACGCAGGCCGCGTATCACGGCGGCGTGCGCCGCGTGCTGCTCGCGAACCAGCTGGTCGGCCGCCAGAACATGACGATCATCGCCGGGCTGCTGTCCGATCCCGATTTCGAATTCTTCTGTCTCGTCGATTCGGCGGAGAGCGTCGACCAGCTCGGCCGCTTCTTCGGTGCGCTGAAGAAGCCGCTGAACGTGCTGCTCGAGCTCGGCGTGCCGGGCGGCCGCGCGGGCGTGCGCGATGCCGCGCAACGCGAGGCCGTGCTCGCCGCGATCGCGCGCTATCCGGACACGCTGAAGCTGGCCGGCATCGAACTCTACGAAGGCGTGCTGAAGGAAGAAGGCGAGATCCGCACGTTCCTGCAGGAAGCGGTCGCGCTCACGCGCGAGCTGGCCGAAGCCGGCCGCTTCGCGCGTACGCCGGCGATCCTGTCCGGCGCCGGTTCGGCGTGGTACGACGTGGTCGCGGAGGAATTCGCGAAGGCGTCGAACGCCGGCTTCGCGGAAGTCGTGCTGCGTCCGGGCTGCTACCTGACGCACGATGTCGGCATCTACAAGAAGGCGCAGACCGACGTGTTCGCGCGCAACCCGATCGCACGCACGATGGGCGAAGGGCTGCTGCCCGCGCTGCAGCTGTGGGCCTACGTGCAGTCGGTGCCGGAGGCGGATCGCGCGATCGTCGCGCTCGGCAAGCGCGACGCGGCGTTCGACGCGGGGCTGCCGGAGCCGGCGCGCCACTTCCGCCCGGGCCGCGACACCGCGCCGCGCGACGTCGCCGCCACCGAAGGCTGGGCCGTCACCGGGATGATGGACCAGCACGCGTACCTGCAGATCCCGCCGGGCGCGGACGTGAAAGTGGGCGACATGGTCGCGTTCGACATCTCGCACCCGTGCCTGACGTTCGACAAGTGGCGCCAGGTGCTCGTGCTCGATCCGCAGTTCAGCGTGACGGAAGTCGTCGAAACCTTCTTCTGACGCCCGTCGCGCGCAACGTGCCCCACCGCCCCGCCGCTCGCGCGGGGCGGCCGTCACGCGCGCTTCAAGCGGCCGGAGTACACTGCGCTTTCGTCCTCGAGGCCCCAGGCGGGTGTGGCACTTGCCTGTCGCGCGGGCCCTCAACGCAGCTCCACTGGAGAAAGCCATGGCCGCGAAGAAGATCCTGTTCCTGACCGGCGATTTCGCCGAAGACTACGAAACGATGGTGCCGTTCCAGGCGCTGCAGGCCGTCGGCCACCACGTCGATGCAGTCTGCCCGGGCAAGCGCGCGGGCGACAAGATCAAGACCGCGATCCATGATATCGAGGGCGACCAGACCTATACCGAGAAGCCGGGCCACCAGTTCACGCTGAACGCGGCGTTCGACGACGTCGACGCATCACGCTACGACGCGCTCGCGATCGCGGGCGGCCGCGCGCCCGAATACCTGCGACTCGATCCGAAGGTGATCTCGCTCGTGCGCGAGTTCGCCGAAGCCGGCAAGCCGATCGCGGCGATCTGCCACGCGGCGCAACTGCTCGCGGCCGCCGACGTGATCCGCGGCAAGCGCATCTCGGCCTACCCGGCCTGCGCGCCCGAGGTGAAGCTCGCCGGCGGCGAATACGCGGACATCCCGGTCGACGCGGCCGTGACCGACGCGCCGTTCGTCACCGCGCCCGCGTGGCCCGCGCATCCGGCGTGGCTCGCGCAGTTCCTCGCGCTGCTGGGTACGCGCATCGAGCTGTGAACCCGCTTCTGGCCGAAAGTGAATTGAGATGTTGAGATGAAGGGCCGGGCCGGCGGCGGATGCGCGCCGCCCCGCCCCGCGCTTCAGCGCGCGACCGGCGTCGAGCCGACGTCCGCGATCCGCGATTCCAGCATCGCCAGCGCACCCGACAGTGCAGTCAGCACGTCGTCCGGCAATTGCGCCATCGTCTGTTCGAGGAACGCCTTGCGGCGCGGCAGGCACGCGTCGAACGCGGCGCGGCCGGCGTCCGTCAGCGTCACGTTGGTCACGCGATTGTCGCGTGCGTCGGATTCACGCTGGATCCAGCCGAGCGCGTCGAGCGACTTCAACTGGCGCGTGAGCGCACCCGGATCGACGCGCAGCACTTCGACGAGCTTCTTCTGCGACGAATGCCCGCCCATCGTATGCAAGGCGACCATGATGCGCCAGCGCGGCATCGGTTGCCCGACGTGCGCCTCGAACGCGGTCATGAACGCGCGATACGTGCGTCCGAATTGCTGCAAGATCGCGACGCGGTCCTGTTCTTCCATGCGCTCAGTTCTACTCGTTCAATCGTTCAGTCGGCCGCGACATGCGGTTCGATCTTGTGCCGCAGCGCGATCGGCGGCACGCGGCGGCACTGCCACACCGACACCACGGCGACGACCGCCGCCATCGCGACGCCCAGGTGAATCGCGCCGACGAGCGATTCGCGGGCCGCTTCCAGCAGCAGCGCGCCATTATGCCCGGCCCGCGTCAGCTCCGCGACGAGACCGCCCTGCACGCCCCGATCGATCAGGATCTGCGGATCGGCGAGCTGCGCATGCCATTGCATCGCATGGTCGGCCGACAGCGCATTGCGTACGCCGCTCGAATACATCTGGTTGACGAGCGTGCCGGTGAGCGCGGTGCCGACCATCCCGCCGACCATCCGCAGCGACTGCAGCAACGCCGTGGCGATACCGAGATGCTCGCGGCCGGCCGTCTGCTGCGCGAAGACGGTGAGGTTCGGCAGCACGAAGCCGAGCCCGATGCCGCCGGCGACCATCAGCGCCATCAGCAGCCACTTCGGCGTCGTGTGGGTCGACACGACGATGCCCGCGCAGGTGATCGCGAACAGCACGAAGCCCACGTGCAGCATCGCGTTCGGGTTGCGGATGCGCGTGACGACCCGGCCGTTCATGATGCTGCCGATCGTGATGAACACGACGAGCGGCGTGATCACGAGCCCCGCCTCCTTCGGCGACATCCCGAACCCGCCCTGGAACAGCAACGGCGCGTAGAACAGCAGCGAGAACATCGAGAAGCCGGCGAGGATCGCCAGCACGAAGAGTGCCGACAGCGCGCGGTTGCCGAACATGTCGAACGGCAGGATCGGCTGCGCGCAACGCTTCTCCCAGTGCCACAGGCCGAAACCGGCCGCGACCGCGACGACGAGCAGCAGCGACGCCCAGCTCGCGACGCCGTACTTCGGCAGCCATTCGACGAACAGCTGCAGCGCGCCGAGCGACAGCGCGATCAGCAGCGCACCCGGCCAGTCGAGGCGCATCTTGCGATCGTGCTCGACGTGGCGCAGGTGCGGCAGGTAGCGCCACACGAACAGCAGCGATAGGAGGCCGACCGGCAGGTTCACGTAGAACACCGAACGCCAGCCGAACGACTGGGTCAGCACGCCGCCGAGCGACGGGCCGACCGCGTTCGCGATGCCGAACGCGGAGCTCATCAGCACCTGCCAGCGCAGCCGCACGACGGAATCGGGGAACAGGTCGGGAATGCACGCGAACGCGGTGCCGACCAGCATCCCGCCGCCGATCCCCTGCAGCCCGCGCGCGAGCACGAGCATCAGCATGTCGTTCGCCATTCCGCACAGCACGGACGCGCCGGTGAACACGACGATCGACACGATGACGAACGGCTTGCGGCCGTAGTAGTCGCCGAGCCGGCCGAAGATCGGCACCGTGATCACGGAACTGAGCAGGTATGAGGTCGCGACCCATGCGTACAGGTCGAAACCGCGAAGCTCGGCGACGATGGTCGGCAGCGCGGTGCCGACGACGGTCTGGTCGAGCGCGACCAGCATGGTGACGAATGAGATCCCGATCATCGCCAGCAGCGATTCACGGAACGGCAGGACTTGCCCGCTCGAATGGTGGGCGGCAGTATGGACGGCCATTTTTTGTTGGCGCAACTTTTGACGAGTCAAACAATCTCAAAATTCTAGCATGCCGGAGTAATCTAGGCTGGCGACGGTCAAACCGAACCAGACCGCCAAGGAGAAAGATGGAACCGATTTCAATCGCCCCCGCGACCACGCTGTCCCAGGAGGATCGGGACGCGCTGTGGCGCGCGAAGCAGGTGCTGGAAAGCCCGTCGCTGACGATGAAGCTGACGGGCATGCTCGGCGCGCCGGTCGAGAAAATGATCGCCCGGCTGCCGGATTTCGCGACCGGCAAGATCAATGACGCGACGCAGCTCGCGCTGCGCAAGTGCCTGAACATCGCGCTGCGCACGCTCGGCAAGCCGCCCGGGCCGGACGCCGAACCCGACAAGCCGAGCAACCTGCTGCACAAGCTCGCGGTGGCGACGACCGGCGCGGCAGGCGGCGCGTTCGGCTTTCTCGCGTTGCCGGTCGAGCTGCCGGTGACGACGACGCTGATCTTCCGCTCGGTGTGCGACATCGCGCGCAGCGAGGGGGAAGACCTGGGCTCGGTCGATACGCAGCTGCAATGCCTGGCCGTGCTCGGCATGGGCGGCAACCCGGACAAGCAGGAAGAGGACGCCGATCTCGGTTATTTCGTGCTGCGCGGTGCGCTTGCGCAGGCAATCTCGAAGGCGTCGTCCGACATCACGACGAAGGGCATCGCCGCGCACAGCTCGGCGGCCGTGTTCAAGCTCGTGCAGACGGTGGCGTCGCGCTTTTCGGTGCAGGTGACCGAGCAGATGGCCGCGAAGTCGATTCCGGCGATCGGCGCCGTGCTCGGCGCGACCGTCAATACGCTGTTCATCGACCACTTCCAGCAGATGGCGCACGGCCACTTCACCGTGCGCCGGCTCGAGCGCAAGTACGGCTCGGTGGCCGTCAAGGCCGCCTATCAGGCGATCGACGCCTCGCCGGCCCGCTGAACCGCACGCTCGACCGCGACGCGGCGCAGGAACGCGGCCGCGCGGTCGAGCGCGTCACGCGCTTCCGGCACCATCGGTGCGTACAGCTGCCACACGTGCGGCATGTCGGGCCACACCTCGATCTCCACCGCGACCCCGGCCGCCTTCGCCTTCTCGGCGACGCGGCGCGAATCGTCGAGCAGCACCTCGGTGCTGCCGACCTGGATATACAGCGGCGGCAGCCCCGTGAAATCCGCATAGAGCGGCGATGCGTACGGATTCGTGCCGGACTCGTCGCCCAGGTACAGCTTCGCGGCCTTGGCCAGCGCCGCACCCGCGAACATCGGATCGGCGCCGTCGTTCGTGCGCAGCGTCGCGCCGGTGGCGGCCAGGTCGGTCCACGGCGAGAACAGGATCGCGCCCGCCGGCAGCGGCTCGCCACGGTCGCGCAGCGCGACGAGCGTCGCGAGCGCGAGGCCGCCGCCCGCCGAATCGCCGCCGAGCACGATCGACTCGGGCGGCGTGCCGAGCGCCAGCAGTTGCCGGTACGCGGCCAGCGCATCGTCGAGCGCGGCCGGGAAGCGGTTTTCGGGCGCCAGCCGGTAGTCGAGGGAGAACGCGCGCACGCCCGCGCGCTTCGTCAGGCCGAACACGAGCGGACGGTGGGTCTTCGTCGAACAGAAGTAGTAGCCGCCGCCGTGGAAGTACAGCAGCGTGCGGCCAGGCCCGCGTCCGGCAACCGAGTCGGTGCGTTCGAGCCATTCGCCGCGCAGCGGCGCGTCGCCCGGGCCATGGCACTGGCGCAACCGGTAGCCCGATGGCGCACGGCGCGGCACAACCATCCGCAGGTCGGTAAAGCGCCGTGCACGGGCAGGGTCGAGCACCTCGCGCGTGGTCTCGGGACGGAACTGCCAGCGCAGCAGCCAGCAGGCGAACTTGCTTTGCCAACTCATCGGACGCACTCCGTAATCGCAGTGTGACGATGGTACGTGCGATCGTTCCCGCACCACTCGACAGGTGCCTCTACTTGACATCCTCCCGCGCCTGAAGGCTCGGGATTCCGACCGCGTTCGAAACGATGATGCTTGTCTCAGATCGCCTCGGCGGGTTCCTGCTTCACGGAGCGGCCCGACTGCACCGGCTCTCCACAGGCTGCAACGCGGTGCCCCCGCGCCAGTATGTTGATCGCACCGACCACATCGGCATGGCCCTCATGCCCGCACCCGACACAGCGGAATGCCGCCTGTGTCTGCCGGTTTCCGGCGCTCACGGATCAAACGCCGATACTCAGTTCGCCGGCATCACCTGGCCGCGGATCTCGCCGGCCGGGTGCTCCTTCGTATGGACGTTGAAATACCACTTGCCGCCCATCAGGTCGGTGACCTGCGCGTCGGTGAGTTCCTTCGAGCCCTTGATCGGACTCGCCAGCTCCTCCTTCGGAATCGGCACCTGCACGCCCGCGTTCTGGCCCACCGGCGCCGGCCCGTGGAAGTGCGCGGCGGTGGCCGGCCCCGTGAGGTGTTCGTAAGTGACCTTCCACTGCAGCATGTGCGTGGCCGTGTCGTAGGTGGCCTCGACGTCGCCCGAGCCCTTGGTCGCCGTGGGCGGCACTTCACTCGACGGCTGGAGATTGGCGGACAGGCGCACCGTTTCGGCGGCGGCGCTGCCGGCGGCCAGCACGCCCGCGAGTAACGCGACCTGGAGCAAACGCAGCTTGAGCATGGACTCTCCTTGTACGACGTTGTACGCCGCCCGAGCGGGGGCGCCAGATAGGATGGTAGTCGATCGCCGCCGGTCCGGGCGTCCGCCGAACGGCCATGCAGCGAATCGCCGCACCGCGCCCGGCCGACCCGCTCACGCGGCGCACGGCACACTGCGCACGGCGCACGGCGCGTCAGTCTGCATCAACCTGGAATGGACCTTTGCAGCCGGATGACTGAATCGGCGCGCGGCCTTTCGCTACACTTCGTCTCACAGTTGCTTGTTTCCTTCGTCCGAAGGAGTCTGCGAGTATTCACGCGGCCGCCCGGCCGCGTTTTTTTTGCACACGCCGCCGTCGGATCCGGTTCACCCCGTATCAGGCACGACGAAGCGAGCGCACCGCTTCGCGTCACGCGCGATAGCCCGGATCGATGCGATCGACGATCCGCTGCAGCGCGTCGAACGCGTCCTGCCCCGCGCCATGCTTCGGATCGAAATTCAGCGAATCGCGCACGCACCCTTCGAGCACCGGCGGCGCGATCGGCAGCGCGTCGCCGATCGCATGCGTGGCGACCTGCACCTCACATGCGCGATTGAGTAGCCACATCAGCGAGAACGTCTGCGCGAGCGTCGCGCCGATCGTCACGGGCCCATGGTTGCGCAACAGCAGCACCGGCCGGCCGCCGGCGCTCTCGACGATGCGCCGCCCCTCTTCGAGATGCACGGTGATGCCCTCGAAGTCGTGATAAGCGATCTTTCCGTACAGCTGCGCCGAATAGAAATTGGAGAACGACAGCCCGTCGCGCGAACAGCACACGGCCATCGTCGGCGTCGTGTGCACGTGCATCACGCAGTGCGCATCGGGCAGCGCCGCATGGATCGCGCTGTGGAACGTGAAGCCGGCCGGGTTGATCGGCCAGTCGGAATGACCGATCACGTTGCCGTCGATGTCGATCTTCACGAGGTTCGACGCGCATACCTCGCGGTAATGGAGCCCGAACGGGTTGATCAGGAAATGCCCGTCCTCGCCCGGCACGCGCAGCGAGATATGGTTGTAGATCAGCTCGGTCCAGCCGAGATGGTCGAAGATGCGGTAAGCCGCCGCAAGCTGCACGCGCGCCTGCCATTCGGCTTCGGAGAAACGGGCGGGACGCGTGAACGGCTGGTTCGGGACACGTTGCATGGGGGAACTCCGGTTGCGGGTGGGCGCGGCACGCGTCGCGCAGGCCGCCCGGCGGCGCCGTCGCGCACGCCACATTAGTTGCGCGCACAACCATATCACGCTTCCCCGCGCACCGGAAACGCGGGTTTAGCCGGAGCGCTTCCGTCCCCTTAAAGCTGATCGTCCACCGGCAGCAGCATGAACATGCCGGTCATCACGTTGCGCAGCAGCCCCGCGTGCGGATCGACGTGATAGGTGGTCGGCTGGCCGTTGTCGATGCCCGTCCATTCGAGTTCGGGCGCCCCGCCGCCCGCCGGCGTCACGAGGCTCACGCGGTAGCTTTCGTCCGGCTGCGTCACGCGCGCGAAGATCGTCGCGACCTGCTGCGCGAGCGCCGGGCTGTGAATCACGAGCGCCAGTTCCGTGTTCAGGTGCGCGGAACGCGGATCGAGGTTCATCGAGCCGATCACGAGGGTCTTCCGGTCGATCACGTACGCCTTCGCATGCAGGCTTGCCCGCGAGCGCGAGCCGAACAGGCGCGCGCGCGGCTGGCCCGGCTGTGCCTTGAACTCGTACAGCTCGACGCCGTGCCGCAGCAACGGCACGCGATACGGGCCGTAGCCGGCCTGCACGGCGACCGCGTCGGTCGCGGCGAGCGAATTCGTCAGGATCGCGACGCGCACGCCGCGCGCGGTCGCGTCGCCGAGGATCTTCACGCCCGCGTCGTGCGGCACGAAATACGGCGATAACGCGAGAAATTCCTGCTGCGCGCCGCGCGTGAGTTCCACCAGGCGCTGCATCGGCGGGCTCACGTACGCGTCGGTCGGACGCGCGACCTTGTCCGGCGCGTCGACCTTGAACTCGGCGGGTGCCCAGACAAGCGCGAGTTCGTCGCGCGCGATCTGCTGCGCGAGCGGCGACGCGTTCAGCGGCTTCGCGTTGTACGGCTCGGCGTTCGTGCGCCAGTGGGCGCGCAGCTCGTCGCGCGTCGCGTCGAGGTCCTTCGGATCGAACGACTGGTGATTCAGCACGCGCAGCGGATAGCTGCTCGCACTCGACCAGTACGCGTCGAAGCTCGCCGAGACGTCGTTCGTCACGGGGCCGGCGGCCAGCACGTCGAGATCGCGGAACTGCAGCGTCGGGCTCGCGTTGAAGTATTCGTCGCCGAGATTGCGGCCGCCGACGATCGCGATCTGGTTGTCCGCGATCATCGCCTTGTTGTGCATCCGGCGCGTGAAGCTGTCGATGCGTGTGAAGAAATTGGCCGTGCGCTCGACCATGCGCTGCTGCGACGCGCCGAACGGGTTGAACACACGGATCTCGATGTTCGGGTGCGTGTTCAGCGCGGCCATGATGCGATCGATGTCGCGGAAGTTCAGGTCGTCGACCAGCATCCGCACGCGCACGCCGCGATCGGCCGCGTACAGCGCCGCGGCGAGCAGCAGCTTGCCGGTCGTGTCCTCGGTCGCGATGTAGTACTGCATGTCGAGCGTCTTCGTCGCGGCGCGCGCGAGCGCGATGCGCATCTGCAGCGCCTCGGCACCTTCCGGCAGCAGCCGGAAACCGGACTGGCCCGGATGCGCGGCCTCGGGCGCGGCCAGCGCGTCGCGCAGCGGCGTAGCGGCATCGGGCGGCAACGCGTGGGAGACCGGGCGCTCGAGCGTGGTGGCGGGCGGATGCGTCGCGCAGGCGGCGACGAGCGACAACAGCATACCGACGGCCAGCGCGCGGGCCGGGCGGCAGGCGGCGCGCCACGACAGCGCGGCCGGTACGCGCCGGATCAAAGAGGTGAACACGGAAACTTCCTCGACTGGCGGAGCAAAAGGCCCGCATGCGCCGCGGCGCGCGGCTGGCGCGCGGTTCCGGCCGATTCTAGTGGGCGCCCGATGAACCGGTCAATCGCGCGGGGCGCCGCCGGCAGCTTCAGGCCACGGATGGCCGCCCGCCTGCCGGGCGCCGATGCCCCGCCGCTCCGGAGTCGCCCGCCGGACGGCCCACGCACCAAAGCGGCCCAACCAATTTCATGCTCCATCGCCGCTGCGCTCGAAATGGCTGCGCACATAGTCGATATGCGTCTGCATCGCGGTGCGCGCCTCCTCGGGCCGTTGCGCGCAGATCGCGTCGCACACGACGCGGTGCTGCAGCAACAGCAGCTCGGACGCCTGCTCGTCGTGCGTCGTCATGCCCGCCACGTTGATCGAGATGTGCTCGCGCAGCATCCCGATCACGCTCGTATGCAGGTGCAGGAACATCGTGTTGTGCGACGCGAGTGCGATCGCCTCGTGCAGCTTCGCGTCGGTCGCGGCTTCGACGGCCGCGGCGCCGTTCGCGTGGGCGGTTTCGAGCTCGCGCAGCAGCGCACGGATCCGGCGCCGGTCGTTCGCATCGGCGCGCAGCGCGGCGAAATAGGCGGTCGCGCCTTCGAGCACGCGGCGGAACTCGAGAATGTCGTCGCGCAGCGCCGGATGATCGGCGACCAACTGGCCCCACGGCGACGCGATACCGGCACGCAACTGGTCCGTCACGTAGACGCCCGCGCCGCGCCGGCTCTGCAGCAGCCCGCGCGCGACGAGCCGCTGGGTCGCCTCGCGCACCGTATTGCGCGCCACGCCGTATTCCCGCGCGAGCACGCGCTCGGCCGGCAGGCGCGCACCGGCCGGCCAGGTGCCGTCGAGCAGCGCCGTCTCGATCTTGCGCATCACCACTTCGGTCCGGCCCCGTGCCGTCATCGCTGCCATCGTCGCGTCTCCCTGCGGAATGCCTTCCGCGCCGATTGGCCCAACCAATTTGAGCTGCGGCGCCGTCGCGGGAATTATGCAGCGAAATCGTCGTCCCGCATCCGCATGCCGGGCCGCCGCCACTGGAGCGAGACATGAACGAAAGGCAGTACCCCGCCGCCGCCCCCGCGCACGTCTATCTGTTCGCGACCTGCCTGGTCGACCTGTTCGTCCCCGAAGCCGGGCTCGACGCGGTCCGCCTGCTGGAACGCGAAGGCCTGACCGTCCACTATCCGCGCGGCCAGAGCTGCTGCGGGCAGCCGGCCTACAGCAGCGGCAATCCCGACGAGGCGCGCCGCGTCGCGGCCGCGCAGCTCGACCTGTTCGCCGAACCGTGGCCCGTGATCGTGCCGTCCGGCTCGTGCGGCGGCATGATCCGGCACCATTGGCCGGCGCTGTTCGCCGACGATCCCGTCCACGGCCCCCAGGCGCGTGCGATTGCGGAACGCACCTACGAACTCACCGAATTCCTCGTACACGTGCTCGACGTGCGGCTCGATGCGCTCACCGCGCCGGCCGGCGCCAACGAGCGCGTGGTGCTGCACACGTCGTGCGCGGCCCGCCGCGAAATGGGCACGCGTGTGCACGGCGTCGCACTCGTCGACGCGCTGCCGGGCGTGACGCGCATCGAACACGAACGCGAATCCGAATGCTGCGGCTTCGGCGGCACGTTCTCGCTGAAGCATCCCGACATCTCCGGCGCGATGGTGCGCGACAAGGTCGCATCGGCCTGCGCGACGGGCTGCGACCGGCTCGTGTCCGCCGACTGCGGCTGCCTGCTGAACATCGGCCATGCGGCCGACAAGTCCGGCGCGCCGCTGCCCGTCGAGCACCTCGCCAGCTTCCTGTGGCGGCGCACGGCCGGCGCCGCATCGCTGCGTGGAGACAAGCCATGAGCGCGCGCGACGCCATCCTCCAGCGGCTGCGCGCCGCCGCCCCGGGTGTCGCCGCCGAGGCCGCCCCCGCGCTCGACGCGCGCATCGACACGCATTACGACGCGCGCCGCGCGCAGACCGAGACCGTGACCGCTCGCGATCCTCGCATGCTTGCCCACACGATGCAGGCCGCACTCATCGCGTCGCACGCGGACGTCTGGTGCGCGACCGGCGACGAATGGCCCGCGCAGCTCGCCGCGCGGCTCGCCGAAGCCGGCGTGCGCCGCCTGCTGCTCGACCCGGCCCGCGCCGAATCCGCGGCGCTCGCCCGCGCGCTGCCCGACACGGTCGCGCCGGTGCCGTTCGACCGGCCGATCGACGCATGGAAGACCGAACTGTTCGACACGATCGATGCGGGCTTCACCGTGGCACGCTCGGGCATCGCGGCCACCGGCACCGTCGTGCTCTCACCCGATGCCGGCACGCCGCGCACGGTGTCGCTGGTGCCGCCGCTGCATGTCGCGCTCGTCCATGCGAACACGCTGCACCCCGACCTGCACGCGGCCGTGCATGCGGAGCGCTGGCACGCCGGCATGCCGACCAACCTCGTGCTGGTGTCGGGCCCGTCGAAAACCTCCGACATCCAGCAGACGCTCGCCTATGGCGCGCACGGCCCGCGCCGCCTGTGGGTCGTGATCGTCACCGATACGGCCGCCACCGCCAGCGAGGCGCTCCCGCAATGAACGACCACACGCTGCAATTCGTCGCCCCCGGCGACTTCAAGGCCCGCGCGCGCGCCGCGCTCGACGATCCCGCGCTGCGCAAGAGCTTTCGCGGCGCAATGGACTTCCTGCAAGGCAAGCGCGCAATGCAGTTCCCCGACGACGACGAGCTGCAGCAACTGCGCGATCTCGGCGAAGCCGTGCGGCAGCACGCGCTCGCGCAATTGCCCGCGCTGCTCGAACGGCTGGAAACGAAGCTCACCGAAGCCGGCGTGCACGTGCACTGGGCCGAGACGGCCGCCGACGCGAACGCGATCGTGCTCGGCATCGCGCAGGCGAAGAAGGCCCGCCGCGTGATCAAGGGCAAGTCGATGGCGAGCGAGGAAATCGAGCTGAACCATTACCTCGCCGAGCACGGCGTCGACTGCGTCGAATCCGACATGGGCGAATTCATCGTGCAGCTCGCGGGCGAGAAGCCGTCGCATATCGTGATGCCGGCGATCCACAAGACGCGCGGCGACATCGCCGCGCTGTTCGAGGAACACATCCCCGGCACGCGCTACACGGAAGATGTCGACGAGCTGATCCAGACCGGCCGGCGCGCGCTGCGCCGCGCGTTCGCCGAGGCGGACATCGGTCTGTCCGGCGTGAATTTCGCGGCGGCCGACACGGGCACGCTGTGGCTCGTCGAGAACGAAGGCAACGGCCGCCTGTCGACGACGGTGCCCGACACGCACGTCGCGATCATGGGGATCGAGAAGGTCGTCGAGAAGCTCGAGCACATCGTGCCGCTGTCGAGCCTGCTCACGCGCTCGGCCACCGGCCAGGCGATCACGACCTACTTCAACCTGATCTCGGGCCCGCGCCGCGACGGCGAACGCGACGGCCCGCGCGAGCTGCATCTCGTGCTGCTCGACAACGGCCGCACGCAGGCCTACGCGGACGCGCAACTGCGCGCGACGCTGCAGTGCATCCGCTGCGGCGCGTGCATGAACCACTGCCCCGTCTATACGCGCATCGGCGGCCACGCCTACGGCACGACCTACCCGGGACCGATCGGCAAGATCATCTCGCCGCACCTGCTCGGGCTCGACGCGACGGCCGACCTGCCGACCGCATCGACGCTGTGCGGCGCGTGCGGCGAGGTGTGCCCGGTGCGGATCCCGATCCCGCAACTGCTCGTGCGGCTGCGCACCGAAGCGAACCGCAAGCCCGACGAGCCCGTCGCGCATCCGCTGCGCGGCCAGGGCGCGAACTACAACCGCGCGGAAGACCTCGTGTGGCGCTTCTGGTCGGGTGCGTTCGCGCATCCGCGTGCATACCGCGCGTTCCGCTGGACCGCGACGCGGCTGCGTGCGCTGACGCCCGCAAAGCAGATGGGCTGGACGCAGCACCGCACGCCGCTCGAGCCGGCGCCGCGCAGCCTGTCCGACCTGTTGCGCGCACGCGGCCAGCCCGAATAACCGTTTCGTTTCTCAAGCCGTATCGACAAAAACCTATGGAGGAGACATCCATGCAGGCCTGGCATCAGATCTACACGCCGCTCGGCAGCCTCGGGCTGTCGGCGTTCATCGCCGCAATCCCGATCATCTTCTTTTTCGTCGCGCTGGCCGCGCTGCGGCTCAAGGGCCACGTCGCCGCGGCGGTCACGCTGCTGCTGTCGCTCGGCGTCGCGATCCTCGCGTACGGGATGCCCGTGCCGCAGGCGCTCGCGGCGGCCGGCTTCGGCTTCGCGTACGGCATCTGGCCGATCGCGTGGATCATCGTCGCGGCCGTGTTCCTGTACAAGATCGTCGTGAAGACCGGCCAGTTCGACATCATTCGCGCGTCCGTGCTGTCGATCACCGACGACCAGCGCCTGCAGATGCTGCTGATCGGCTTCTCGTTCGGCGCGTTCCTCGAAGGCGCGGCCGGCTTCGGCGCGCCCGTCGCGATCACGGCGGCACTGCTCGTCGGCCTCGGCTTCAAGCCGCTGCATGCGGCCGGACTGTGCCTGATTGCAAACACGGCGCCGGTCGCGTTCGGCGCGATGGGCATTCCGATCATCGTCGCCGGGCAGGTGACGGGCATCGACCCGTTCCATATCGGCGCGATGGCCGGCCGCCAGCTGCCGCTGCTGTCGCTCGCGGTGCCGTTCTGGCTCGTGTTCATGATGGACGGGCTACGCGGCGTGCGGCAGACCTGGCCGGCCGCGCTCGTCGCGGGCGGCAGCTTCGCGGTGACGCAATACTTCACGTCGAACCACATCGGGCCCGAGCTGCCGGACATCACGTCGTCGCTCGTCAGCCTCGTCGCACTCGCCGCGTTCCTGAAGGTGTGGCAGCCGCGCACGGCGAAGCAGACGGCCGGCGGCCTCGTCGCGTCGGGCGGCGGCGCCGCGCTCGCGGGCTTCGGCGGCGCAGCCGCAGGCTCGCGCAGCGGCTTCGGCACCGGCACGAGCCGGCAGGCGTCGCCGTACACACTCGCGCAGACCGTGCGCGCGTGGTCGCCGTTCCTGATCCTGACGGCCGTCGTCACCGTATGGAGCATCGCGCCGTTCAAGGCGCTGTTCGCCGCGCACGGCGCACTCGCGTCGACCGTGCTGAAGTTCCATGTGGCGGCGCTCGACCAGCTCGTCGTGAAGACCGCGCCGATCGCCGCGACGCCGAAGGCGCTCGACGCGGTGCTGAAGATCGATCTCGTGTCGGCGGTGGGCAGCGCGATCCTCGTGACCGCGCTGATCTCGATGGCGCTGCTGCGGATGAAGCCGCGCGACGCGCTCGTCACGTTCGGCGAGACACTGAAGGAGCTGACGCGCCCGATCCTGTCGATCGGCCTCGTGCTTGCGTTCGCGTTCGTCGCGAACTATTCGGGGATGTCGTCGACGCTCGCGCTGATGCTGGCCGCGACCGGCGCCGCGTTCCCGTTCTTCTCGCCGTTCCTCGGCTGGCTCGGCGTGTTCCTGACGGGCTCGGACACGTCGTCGAACGCGCTGTTCTGCTCGCTGCAGCAGGCCACGGCCCATCAGCTCGGCGTGCCCGAGACGCTCGCGGTGGCCGCGAACACGACGGGCGGCGTGACCGCGAAGATGATCTCGCCGCAGTCGATCGCGGTCGCCTGCGCGGCGACGGGCCTCGTCGGCAAGGAATCGGAGCTGTTCCGCTTCACGGTGCGGCACAGCCTGCTGTTCGCGGTGATCGTCGGATTGATCACGCTCGCGCAGGCGTACGTGCTGCCGGGCATGGTGCCTTAAGCAGCACGCCCCAAAAAACAAAACCCCACGCCCGGAAAAGCGTGGGGTTTTTCATGTCGCCGCTGGATCGCCCGCCGCGGCGGGCGATCGGTTGCGCGATCAGCTGCCCTTCGCGATGCGATCCTCGATGTGCTGCGCACGGCTCGCCGACGACGGGTGCGAATCCATCATCGAGCTCTTGCCGCCGTCGAGCTTCGCGAGCTTCTGGAACGACGTGACCAGACCCTTCTGGTTCATGCCCTTCTGCTTGAGCAGGTCGAACGAGTAGTCGTCGGCCGCGCTTTCCTGCGACTGCGAGAACTGCGCATTGATGAACTTCTCGGTGATGTCGCCGAGCTGCGAGCTCGACAGTGCCGCCACGCCCGGCGATGCCGCGCCGGCCGCGGTGCGCGCCGCGCTGACCGCATAGGCCGTCTGCATCGCCTTCTTCGAGTGGCCGAGGGCGACGTGGCCCATTTCATGGCCGATCACGCCACGCAGTTCGTCGTCGTTCATCATGTCCATCAGGCCGCTGTACACGCGCACGCAGCCGTTGCCCATCGCCCACGCGTTGACGTCCTTGGTCATGTAGACCTTGTAGTTGATCTTCTGGCCGTTCAGCGTCATGTCGCCGAAGCCCTTCATCACCTTCGTCAGGCGCTTCGCGTAGGCGCTGTTCGCCGGCGCGATCTTCGATTCGGCATCGCTCGACTTGCACGAGTCGTTCGACAGTGCGGCGATGTCGCTGTCCGACAGCGTCGCTGCCTTGTACAGGCTGGTCCCCGCCGACGTCAGGCTGTTCGCGTCAAGGCTCTGTACCCCGCCGCACGCGCTCAACAGAAACGCCACGCCACACGCTGCCACCGCTTTCTTGAGTTGCATCCCGGAATCCCTCGATAGTTGTATTTGGGAGCGGCGATTTTGCATAATCCGGCAGAAAATTACCAGATGTTTACATCCGATGACACGTTGATTACTCGACGAACAGAAACGAAGCGGCGCGTCGACACGGAATTGACGACGAAAAACGGAGCAATCGCCTCAGCCGGGCGACGACCGGAACGGGAAACGGGCGGGCTCAGGCCGTCTGGCCGTGGCGTCGCGCCAGCCGCCGCGCGACCAGCATCGGCAGCCGGACCGCGAAGCCGGTGAACAGGCGCAGGTGCATCCACGCGAGCAGCGCGTTGTCGCGGCCGTAGTGGAAGTGCGAGACGCCGCCCTCGTGGCGGCCGAAATAGCGCACCGGCGCGTCGATGCGGATCGGCCGCACGCCGGCCCAGCACAGCCGCACGGCCGCCTCGGGATCGAAGTCGAAGCCGCGCATCCACGGCTGGCGGCGCATGATCGCGGCCAGCGGCGCGACCGGATACACGCGAAACCCGTACAGCGAATCGCCGATCCCGGCCCACAGCGTCTCGAGGTCGGCCCACGCATTCGACAGCCGGCGCCCCTGCACGCGCAACTGCGGCGCGCTCGCGTCGAACTTCGGCACGCCCAGCACCATCGCGTCGGGCGCGGCCTGCGACGCGGCCATGAACGCGGGAATCAGGTCGGCCGGATGCTGGCCGTCGGAATCCATCGTCAACACATGCGTGAAGCCGCTCGCGGCCGCCGCGTCGAGCCCGGCGAGCACCGCGGCGCCCTTGCCGCGGTTCTCCGGCAGCACGATCACGCGCAAGCCCGGGTCGCGCTCGGCCATCGCCTGCAGCCGTTCGGCGCTGCCGTCGGTGCTGCCGTCGACGACGACCCACACCGGATTCCACTGCGCGCGGGCATTGCGCACGGTCGTGTCGACCTTCGCGCCCGGGTTGTAGCTCGGAATCAGGACGAGATGGGTGGACGAGGCGTGCAGCTTGGACATGGAAACGGCCGATTGCGAAGACGGGGATCCTGACAAAAGTGTATGACTTGCCGGCGACCGTCGGCCGGCTTCGTCGACGTCGCCCGCGTGCGGGGCCGGTGGCTCGATCGTGAGGATTTCCCGCTTCATGACAGCCACGCCTCCTCATGACCCGCGCTGGCCTCGATCTCGACCAGCAGGTCGTCGCGGCACACGTCCGCATGGACGACGAGCGGCCGCACGCCGGGGCCGGCCGCCTCGCGCAGCACGCGCTCGATCGCGGCCAGCGCCGCGGCATCGCCGGCGTCGCGCACGTAGACGCGATAGCTCAGGTCGGCGAGCGAGAACGGGCCGTGCCCCTGGCGCGCGGCCTGCTCGAGCACGGCCGCGAGGTTCGCGACTGTCTCGCGCGTTTGCGCGACGACGTCGCCGTGATGCACGGTGCGGTGCCCGACGATGCTCGCGGTGCCCGACACGAACAGCACCGGCGCGGCATCGCCGTCCGACCATGCGGCGGCGCGCGCGAACGTCGGCGCACGCGGGCCGTACTCCGCCGGATAGTGATACGCGCTGACCTGGCGCGGGTTCTCGACCGGATCGGACGGTGTGCGGCTCGCGAGGAAATGAATCGCGAGCGGCGCGGCCGGCGATGCATCGCCCGCGACCGGCACGACCGAGCCGAGCGCGCATGCGGCCGGCACGCCGCCCGTCAGCGCGCGGCGACACGCATCGAACGCATGCTGGCGGCCGATATTGAACTGACGATAGCGTTCGATCCCGAACTGCACCGCATTGATCGCCGGCACGGTATTCCAGATGCGCAGCGGATGCGGCATGCCGAGCGAATCGAGCACGTCGAACAGTGCGCGGTACGCATCGTGGGTCGCGCGTTCGAGCGGGGTGCCGCTGTCGTGCGATTCGTTCGACTCTTCTGCATCTTCGTGCACGACGATGCTGCCGAACACGAGGCCCGCCGTTTCGCTGTACCGATAGTGCAGCGCGCCGCGCCGTTCGCTGCGCAGGTCGCGCGCATGGCATTGCCAGATTTCGCAGACGGTGTCGTCCGGCGCGATACCGGCGCCGAGCAGCGTCATCGGCACCGGAGCGACCGGCAGGTCGGGCACGACATCGGCCAGCATCCGTGCCGCCGCGTCCGCTCGTGATTCCGCATGCGATGCCGTGTCCGCGCCAATGCACACCGCACCCAATGCGCCGGGAAACGCGCGCTCGAATTCATCGCCACGACCACGCGCATCGTGCAGCAGCGCGGCAAGCCGCGCATGGCTCGTCCGGACGAGCCGCAGCGCGCGGCCGCCGCCGTGCGCGAGCGCTTCGCCCGATCGCGGTGCGGCCGGCCCGGCCGCCGTCTGCCCGCGCACGACGGGCGCGGTAGAGGACGACAGGGAACACGGGCGCCGTTCGGCGTCGACTGGATGCACAGACACTTCGATTTCCTCACTATGCGGCGCAGGCCGCGCAACCTCGCGGCCTGCGCCGCGTTGCGTTACGTCACGCCGACGCTGTGCGCTTCGTCAGGCGAGCCCGCCGTTGACGGACAGCACCTGCCCCGTCACATAGGCCGCGGCGTCGGACACCAGATACGCGACCATCGCCGCGACTTCGTCGGGCCGGCCCGCGCGCTGCGCGGGCACGAGCTGCTTGATGCGTTCCGCGGGAAACGCGTGCTCGGCCATCGGCGATTCGATGATGCCGGGCGCGACCGCGTTCACGGTGATGCCGCGCGACGCGAGCTCCAGCGACAGCGACTTCGTCGCGCCGATCAGCCCCGCCTTCGCGGCCGCGTAGTTGACCTGGCCGCGATTGCCGGTCACGCCGGCCACCGACGCGATGTTGACGATCCGGCCGCGCCGCGTGCGGATCATCGGCAACAGCAGCGGCTGCGTAACGTTGAAGAAGCCGTTGAGCGTCACGTCGAGCACGCTGTGCCACTGCCGGCGCGACATGCCGGCCATCGGCGCATCGTCGTGAATGCCCGCGTTGTTGACGAGGATCTGCACCGGCGCATTGTCGATGAACGGCTTCAGCGCGGCGAGCGTCGCATCGGCGTCGGTCACGTCGAACGCGATCGCGTGCGCGGCGCCGCCGGCCGCGACGATCTGCTGCGCGACGGCCTCCGCCTGCGCGAGATGGCGGTTCGCATGCACCCACACTTCATGGCCGGCCTGCGCGAGCGCCGTGCAGATCGCCTGCCCGAGTGCGCCGCTGCCGCCCGTCACGAGCGAGCGCATCGAATTGCTCCGTTCATCGCGTTCCACCTCGATCGACGCGGCCGCGCATCGTCTGCCGATCGCGGCCGCCTGCCGTCATCATCTGCGCGTCGCGCCCGTGCGCGACCCCGTCACTTCGTGCGGTGCGCGGCGACGTACGCCGCCAGTGCACCGAGCGTCGCAAAAATCTTCTGGTTGTCCGGATTGTCCGAACGCAGCTCGAAGCCGTATTTCTTCGAGATCAGCAGGGCGATTTCCAGGATGTCGATGGAGTCGAGCCCGAAACCCTCGCCATACAACGGGGTCTCGGCCGTCACGGTTTCGAGCGTGACGTCTTCGAGATTCAATTCGCCGATGATCAGCGTGGCGAGCTCTTGTTCCAGTGCGTTCATCATGCGTGCGGGCAGGCGGCCCGTGGCAGCGGAAGGTGCCCGGAAACGGCTGTCGCCATGCACGCCCGGCGCGTGCGAATCTCCGTCCCTCCGGCATCTGCCGGCTTCCCCGCCTGCTTTATTGGGGGATCGTTTGTAAAAGTTACGCGGATTCTAGACGAACGGGTATCGGGCCGTATACCGCCAATGGTTACAGACTGGCGAGCCGGCGCCGCGGCCCGTTTCGGGACCCGAATGCACGAGACGCTTGAGCCGCTTTGGATGGAAATGGACCGACCCCGCCAAACCGTTCGCCCCGCGCCATACAATCGGTTACAAAACCCGTTCACGCCCGCCCCGAACACGCGGTGCCGCGGCCCTAAAATGAGCGTGCCCGACCACCGGCCCGGACCCGCGTCCCGGCCGCCATTCATATGATGTTTGACGGCCCGACCACCGCGTCCGGCCACGATCCGCCCGATGTCGCCAGTCATGCCGCGCCCGTCCTTCCGCTCCGTTCCGGTTCAGAACGACAATGGCACTCATCGTACACAAATACGGCGGCACTTCGATGGGCTCGGTCGAGCGCATCAAGAACGTCGCGAAACGCGTCGCAAAATGGCATCAGGCCGGGCACCAGATGGTGGTC
>NZ_JAAGPH010000075.1:0-37448 GCF_017104705.1 Burkholderia sp. Se-20373
GTGTCACCAATCCGGCTGGCTGCATGGTCGGCTCCGCGCTCGCTCAACGAGCCGTCCAGCATGCCAGCAGTCAAAAACACGACATCTGTAAATAGCCAGAACACGACATTAGGATATGGCTGCTACAACGCAAAAAATTGATCATACGCATTATGTCAAATAAAGGATATTTGTCGATTGCCGTGGACACGGGACCGGCCCACCTCGCTGGAACACTCGGACGGCCCGTGTAGGTGTTGCTGCCGGCTGCATGCGGTGAGCGGTTGTCCAACAGCTATCGCGATACGCCGTGGTAAAGGTCCATGCAGTTGTATCGGCAAGCGGCATTGGGAGACTGGAGCACACCGATATCGGAAATGGCATATGCATTCTCCGGCTTACCCGTTCTCCCAATGAAATGTCGTGAATTTACTCAAAAAGACCGATCAGGAGCCTGTCATACGACTCGATTTGCTTCGAATTTGTCGATAGAAATCCACCGATAAATTCACGCTGCCGATACTTGTAGTCAACCCATTTCTCATCGTGCGAATCGATCGCCTGCCCGAGTTGCTGGGCACCTTCCTCCGCATCCTGTTCATTATAAAAATAACCAAGTTCACGACACAGGTATGCGTTATGAATCAATGCATACCCGTTCCAGCAAACATCGAAATAAAAGTAATTCAGTGCGAGCCCTGATTGATGGGATATTACGATGTCGGTGAATTCGGAAAGAAATTGAGGGGTGTTGTAATAGCCGACAAAGCTTATTTTTGAATCTCGCACCAGGTCGAGGTGGTGCGCGATTCCGACAAATTCGGGGCTGTTTTTTGCAAGATGCTCCGTGTTCGTCGCGTGCACATAAGCTATCTTTTCGCCAAATTTTCGATAGCCCAGTTCTGCGATCAAGAGCGGATAGAGGCAGAACTTCGTCACGTCGATATTCGGCTCCATGATGGAGAGGCGCTTCGGTTGCCCGGTTGGACGATACTCCCCACGATGCGGGAGTGCTGCCGATCGCTCTTCGACGCACATCGGGTCCCAAACGAACGGGACTTCACGAACCGGCTGGCGCCGTAATACGCTGAAGTAGCTCGCGCTGGTATCGACAACTTGCGGGATGATCCACACCTGATCGTAACGTTGGTTGATGAATACCGTTTCCGCATGCCGTCGGCCAAAAATCATCGCCTGCATCATGTGCACGTATTCCGGACCGCAGCAGTAGCTCACGACTTTTGTACCGCGTGCCTGCAGATACGCGGTTTGCTGCTGGTCGATTTGCCCCCCCAGTTCGATCAGCACATCGAGCGAGTCTTTCGCATCGTCGAACGAGCGTATCGGATACTGCGTGGTATCCCACGGAAGTTCCGGCGTGATCTTGACGTTCGTGGTGTTGACGAGGGTGACCTGATGGCCAAGAGGCGAGTGTTGAAGGAGCTTCATCAGATACAAGGCGTTCTGCTTGATGCCGTTGACCCAGAGACTCTCTGCCGCGTGGTGAAGGCCAATCGTGATACCGATGCTGAGCGAGCGTGCCAAACTCATGGGGAGGTTCTCCGGGGTGCCCATCCAATAAGGAGTTAGATCATAGCGCTGCCCTCGTCTCGAGCTGTCAAGAACTGTCAAAATATGACACGCGGTTCGGCACGGTGAACCCTGCTTCCTCGGCCGCGATGGTTGGCGCGATCAATCCGCGCCTACGCCAGATCTGCGAACGCGCGAGATCCACTCCCCGATAGCCTCGTACGGATCATATTTCGTGCCGGAACGGCAATGCCCTGCAGCCAGGTCGATCACGCAGCCTTCACGCGCGCCCACCTCGGGACGTTTGTTAAATAGCTTGAATACCCGCCTACGTGCGAATGATTTGCCGTACTATCCGCCCGTCATCCTGGCTGATGTCGAACGCGGTCGAGCGACCTTGGGCAACAGCCATGGTTTTTATCGTCGGGAGCTCGAGCCGGGCGCCGATTTCATCCGCACGCCAGGACCGATCATGTTCCAGTCCCCCGGAGATTCATTCGTCAACGGTTCGTTGCTGGGCCTGTGCGTCGAGGTTCCGCTTGCCGCGATCGTTTCGCTGGCGATGCACGGCGTCGACTGGAACGGGCCGCGCATCGCGATGCTCATCGCGACGCCGGTGCTGATCGCGTGCATCACCCTGCTGACGCGCCCCGTCGCATTCAGCACGGTATGGAAGCACAAACGCTCGCCGTTCGTGCTCGACGACAACGTACGCGCATCGATTTACGGCCGGCTGTGCGGAATCGCGATCGGCGTCGTGTTCGGCATCATGGTCGCGACGACATTCGCCTGATCCGGTCGAGAAAAATCTCCCGTCGCGGCCTGCGCAGGGTGTGAAGCCTCGCTCACGAAGGGAAAGCAGCGTTTCCCGAAAGCGCGTGTGCCGCTCAATCCCCCACTCACCCGGCCGTCTTCTCATTGCCCTCGATCACGTCGCCGCGACCAGCGCGTTGAACGACGTATCCCACAGCGGCGCGACATTGGCCGGCCCGTCCAGCACACCGATCCGCGCGAACACGTCCGCGACCTGCTGATGCTGCGCCACCACGTCGGGCGTCACCGGCAGCAGCGCGTAGTCTTCGCTGCGCTGGTCGAACATCGCGACGAGATCGGCGACCGGCACGCGCGTCTCGCTGTTCTGCGCGAGCGCATAGTCGCGGAAATGCCCGTTCGCCCACGCATACGCGCGCCGGAATCGCAGCAGCAGATCGCCCGTCGCCGCGCGACGGCGCGCATCGTCGAGCGTGCGGGGGTTCGCATAGACCGGAAAGTTGCCCGACAGATAGCCCTTCCCTGTCTTCAGCACACGTGCACCGTAGCGATTGCGCGCGAGCTGGCCGTTGTAGCCGTAGATCGCCCATGCGTCGATGTCGCCGCGATCGTATGCCGACAAGCCGTCGGCCGGCGACAGGTTGATCGGCTGGATATCGTCGAAGCTCAGGCCGGCCTCCGCGAGCTGGCGATACAGGAAGTAGTGCGACGTTGTCGCACGCACGTACCCGACACGCTTGCCCTTCAGGTCCGCGATGCCGCGGATCGGCGTGTCCTTGCGCGCCAGCGTGACCTGGTTGTTCAGGTCTTCGCGCACGCGGGTGATGAGCCGCACGTTGGCCTTCTGTCGCGCGGCGAACACGGCCGGAATTTCGCTACCCGAACCGATGTCGAGCGCATCCGCGTTGAGCGCCTCGATGTGCAGCACGCCGTTGTTCAGCTCGCGCCACTCGATCCGGTACGGTGTGTCGGCCAGCCCGGCCGCCTGCAACAGCGCGCGCCAGCCGCCCTTGTAGGTTGCGACGCGCAGCGTGGTGCCGGCGAGATCGGCGTTGACCGCGAGCGTGGCGAACGCGGCCTTCGCGGCCCATGGCGCCGCCGCCACCGCGGCGCCGGCAAGCAGTAAACGGCGACGTGCCGCCGAAATTGACGACATCGGATGCTCCTGTCGGTCGATCAAACGGGAAGTGAAAATCGCTGCGTCAATGCAACACCGGAAATCCGTGGCGCTCGGCCAGCAGTTCGAGGATGCGGCGCGCGTCGGTGACGAAGCGCACGTCGCCGAGCGTCCGTGCGTCGTCCGGCGCCGGCTGGTCACGGCCGAGCACGAGGACCGGCAGCCCCTGGTGCGCATCGTCGAGCGCGTCGATCACCGCGTGCCGCGGCCGCTCGAAGCCGACGCGTTTCACGTCGATTCGACTCGCGCGATCGGGCGCGCTCGCCAGCAGCCCCTCGATCGACAGTCCATGCGGGCAGACGAAGCGCTGGCCCGGATGCTTCGGATCGGCAAAGCCCGGTTCCAGCAGAAACAGCACATCGCGACTCATGACAGACGGCTCCCGTGTTCGTTGTTCAGCCGGGACGAATGCGCTTGGGCGCCCTTCCGTTCCCGGCGCATGCCGGCCCGAGGCCGGATGCCCGACTCTACCGGCATGCGTCGCATGGCCCTACCAACGTTTTGCGGAATCGATATGCGGCCGCGCGTAGCGCATCGGGCGCCCGCCGCACAGCCGGCGTTGCGTAAAAACATCGCGCGCCGGGCCGCAGGTAGTGCGCACATCGAACGATTTCAGAGATCGATATGACGGCGCCCGCGTGTATCCGGTGCCCGACGTTCGCCGTTCGCGCGATACGTTCGTCGCAGCGTGGGTGCCGGACGCGATCGCGGCGCACATGCGGGGCTTGCGGCAACGCATATTGCAAATCGGCCGCGCTGCAATTTGCAAACCACGGATCGACCGTTCGCCGGCACCGCCGTCATCAATAGGATCGTGATCCTCGCAGATGTACCCATAAAAAAGAGGATAGTCATGATCAAAAAATCGGTAGTCCTGGGTTTGGTTTCGATCGGTTCGGTCAGCGCGCATGCGCAGAGTTCGGTCACGTTGTACGGCGTCGTCGATGCCGGGTTCGCTTATACGAACAATCAGGGTGGCGCGAGCAACATCCAGCAGACGAGCGGCAAGCTGAGCGGCAGCCGCTGGGGCCTGAAAGGCGTGGAAGATCTCGGTGGCGGCGTGCAGGCGGTCTTCACGCTCGAAAGCGGGTTCCGGCCGAGCGACGGCGGGCTCGGCCAGGGCGGCCGCCTGTTCGGCCGCTCCGCATACGTGGGCCTCGCCAGCAAGGGGCTCGGCACGCTGACCTTCGGCCGCCAGTACGAGCCGATCACCGACCTCGTTGCGCAGTACTCGGGGTCCGGCTTCTGGTCGCCGGCCACGCACGTGGGCGACAACGACAACATGAACCAGAGCTTCCGGCTGAACAACGCGGTGAAGTTCCGCAGCGACACGATCGCCGGCTTCACGGCCGACCTGCTCTATGCGTTCAGCAACCAGGCCAACGGGGGCGCGGGCACCGGGTTCTCGAACAACAACGCGTGGGGCGCGTCGGCGAACTACGTGAACGGCCCGTTGTCGGTGGGCGCCGGCTATGTCCGCATCAATCATCCGAATTCGACGTCGAATACGAGCGGCGCGGTGGGCGGTGCGACCTCCACCACCGGCAACGACTACAGCGGCGGATTCTTCTACGGGCTGAACGGCGGCGTGCTCAAGCAGCAGATCGGCGTGGCAGGCGCGAACTACGCGCTCGGCCGTGCGACGCTGGGCTTCGCGTGGAGCCACACGCAGCTCGATTATCTCGACGGCTCGTCGCGCAAGTTCAACAACTACGACGTGAACGCGCGTTACCAGCTCACGCCGGCCGCCACGCTGATCGGTGTCTACACGTTCACCGACGGGCGCGCGAGCGGCCTGCCGGGCACCGGCGGCCAGACGTTGAAGCCGCGCTGGCACCAGTTCACGCTCGGGTTCGACTATGCGTTGTCGAAGCGCACCGATATCTACCTGTCCGGCATCTACCAGCTCGCGGCCGGCGATGCGAGCACGGCAACGTCGGGCGGCTATCGCAAGATCGCGGCGATCTCGAACATCGGCAGCGCGTCGTCGACGAACCGCCAGGTCGCGTTCGTCAGCGGGCTGCGCGTGAAGTTCTGACGGCGCGCATCGGGCGCGGTGCAGCGTGGTGCGATAAGCAAAGCGGGAATCGTTGTTTGTCGCGCCGGGTCCGGTTGCCGAGAATGGGCGTTTCCCCGCGCGCTGCCCCGGCGCACGATACGCGTTCGACCATGACCGACTCCCGTTTCCCGCCCCATCCACCGCGCAGCGGCCGGCGCGCGGCACTGCGCCGGCTCGCCGGCGGATGGGCGTCAGCGATGCTGCCTGCCGGCGGCGCGCTGGCGAGCCAGCCGCTCGCCCCGCTCTCTCCGCTCGACGTGCCGCCCTGGACCCGCGGCCCGGGTGCGCCGCTATTGTCACCACCCTACGGCATGCCGGGGCCGCACGAAGGCGACGTGATCCGCCGCAGCGCCCGCACGCCGGCATTGCCCGGCTCGGGCTCGTCGATGACGCCGCTCGCCGACCTGTTCGGCGACATCACGCCGAACGGCCTCGTCTACGAGCGTCATCATACGGGCGTGCCGGAGATCGATGCGCAGCGTCATCGCGTCGTCGTGCACGGCCTCGTGCGCGAGCCGCGCGTGTTCACGATCGACGACCTGCTGCGCTTTCCGTCCGAGTCGCGGATCCACTTCCTCGAATGCTCGGGCAACACCGGCAGCGAATGGAACGGCCCGAGCGGGCAGCCCGTGCAGTTCACGCACGGGCTGCTGTCGTGCTGCGAATGGACGGGCGTTCGGCTGTCGACGCTGCTCGACGAAACCGGCATCGATCCGGACGCACGCTGGCTGCTCGCTGAAGGCGCCGACGGCGCGGCGATGACACGCAGCCTGCCGCTCGACCGGATCATCGAGCGTGCGCTCGTCGTCTATGCGCAGAACGGCGAACGGCTGCGCCCCGAGAACGGTTATCCGGTACGGCTGATCGTGCCGGGTTTCGAAGGCAACACGAACATCAAGTGGCTGCGGCGGCTGAAGCTGGTGCGCGCGCCGGAGATGACGCGCGATGAAACGTCGAAATACACGAACCTGCTGCCCGGCGGCTGCGCGCGCCAGTTCGTGTTCGAGATGGATGCGAAGTCGGTCATCACGCGGCCGTCGGCCGGCCATCGGCTCGCCGCGCACGGCTATTACCCGATCGGCGGCTACGCGTGGTCGGGACGCGGCCGGATTCGCGCGGTCGACGTCTCGACCGACGGCGGCCGCACGTGGCGGCCCGCCCGACTCGCCGGCGACGTGCGCGATCGCGCGCTGACGCGCTTCGAAGCCGACTGGATCTGGAACGGCGAGCCCGCCGACCTGCAAAGCCGCGCCACCGACGACACCGGCTACGTGCAGCCGACCCGCGAGGCACTCGTTGCCGTGCGCGGCGTCAATTCGCAGTACCACTACAACGGCATCCAGAACTGGCACGTCGGCGCGGACGGCGAGGTGCGCAATGCGTAAGCCGCTTGCCTGCCTGCTCGCCGCATCCCTGCTGGTTCCGAGCGCATTCGGCGCGGGCTACGGTCTCGGCCAGCCGGTCGACCGTGCGGCGCTCGCGGCGTGGGACATCGACGTCGCGCCCGACGGCAGCGGCCTGCCGCCCGGCTCGGGCACGGTCGCGCGCGGCGCTCACGTGTTCGCGGACAAATGCGCGATGTGCCACGGCGCCGGCGGCGAAGGCGGCGTCGGCGATCCGCTCGTCGGCGGCATCGGCTCGCTCGCGAGCGCCAAGCCGAAAAAGACGGTCGGCAGCTACTGGCCGTACGCGACGACGCTGTTCGACTACATCCGCCGCGCGATGCCGTACAACGCGCCGCAATCGCTGAGCGCGGACGAAGTCTATGCGGTCACCGCGTATGTGCTCCATCTGAACGGCATCGTGGCCGGCGATGCACGGCTCGACGCGCGCACGCTGCCACGCGTGCGGATGCCGAACCGCGACGGGTTCGTGCCCGATCCGAGGCCCGGCACGCTATGACGCTGCTCGATCCACTCGCAGGCCCGTCGTGCACGGCACACACGCGATCCGCCGCCGCACGTGCGCGCCGTCGTCGCCCGGTACGTGCCCAATCCGCAAGGAAACCATCATGAGCGATACCTCCCTCGCCGCTCCGGTCGAGCAGTCGCCGTTCGTCGACGTCCGCTCGCCGGCGGATTTCCCCGACAGCCCGGTGTCGCGCGTCCTCGCGCAGCCGCTGATGCTCGGGCTGTTCCTGCCGATCCAGGCCGGCGGCTGGAGCGCGTCGACGCTGCCGCGCACGACCGACTGGACCTTCGACTACAACGCCGACCTGGTCGCGCGCGCGGAGGCACTCGGCTTCGATCTCGTGTTCGCGCTGTCGCAGTGGCTGCCGAAAGGCGGTTACGGCGGCGTGTTCGACGGCCAGGCGCTCGACTCGTTCATGACGCTGGCCGCGCTGACCGCGCGTACCGAACGGATCATCCTCGTCGCGACGAGCCACGTGCTCTACGGGCCATGGCATCCGCTGCATTTCGCGAAATTCACCGCGACGCTCGATCACATCTCGCGCGGGCGCTGGGGCATCAACGTCGTGACCGGCCACCGCGCAATCGAGCACGAGATGTTCGGCTGGAACCGGATCGAACACGATCGGCGCTACGAAATGGCGGCCGAGTTTCTCGAGGCGGTCCAGCAGTTGTGGGCGCAACCGGACAATTTCAGCTTCACGCCGGCGCTGTCGAGCTGGCGGCTGGGCGGCGCATTCGTGACGCCGAAGCCGCACTACGGTCGCCCGCTGTTGATCAACGCGACGGGCTCCGATGCGGGCATCGACTTCGCGGCACGCTATTCGGACATCGTATTCGTCACGAGCCCGGCCGGCCCGGATGCCGAACGCGCGCTCGAGGCCCTGCCCGCGCATACGGCACGTGTGAAGGCCGCTGCTGCTGCGCGCGGCCGGGCGATCCGCACGCTGCTCAACCCGCTCGTGATCTGCCGCGAAACGGCGGCCGAAGCGCGCGCGTACCGCGACGCAATCGTCGCGCACGCGGATGAAGGCAGCTTTCATCGCTTCGACAGCGATGCACATGCGTGGCGCGGCGGCTTCGACCAGCGCTCTCAGGCGGCCGCGCGCGCGATCGGCGGCAATATCTCGATCACGGGCTCGCCCGAGGAAGTCGCCGATACGATCGTGCGGCTGCATCGCGCGGGCATCGACGGCGTCCAATTGAGCTTCTACGACTTCAAGCCCGATCTCGACTTCTTCGGCGAGCGCGTGCTGCCGCTCCTGCGCGATGCAGGTTTGCGGCGCTGACGTCAGGCGGCCGTTTCGGTACGGGCGGCGGTGGCGCGGCGTACGGGCCGCCGCAGCCCCAGATGCTCGCGCAGCGTATGGCCCACATAGTCGTTGCGAAACAGCCCGCGGCGGCGCAACTCGGGCAGCACCAGCGCGATGAAATCGTCGAGGCCGCCGGGCAACGTCGGCGCCATCACGTTGTAGCCGTCCGCGCCGTAACGCACGAAGCGCTCTTCGAGCTGGTCGACGATCTGTTCCGGCGTGCCGACGAGCTGCCAGTGGCCGCGCGCGCCCGCGATACGCAAATAGAGTTCGCGGATCGTCAGGTTTTCGCGGCGCGCGAGCTCGATCGTCAGTGCCTGCCGGCTCTTGCTGGCGTTGGTCTCCGGCAGCGGCGGAATCGGGCCGTCGAGCGGATACGCGGACAGGTCGAATCCACCGGTGAGGCCGGATACGAGCGCGAGCCCGACCGCCGGGTCGATCAACGACTGCAGCGCGTCGAATTTCTCCCTCGCTTCGCTCTCGGTACGGCCCACCACCGGGAACACGCCCGGCATGATCTTCAGCGTATCGGGATCGCGGCCGAACGCCGCGAGCCGGCCCTTCACGTCCGCATAAAACGCGACTGCGTCGTCGAGCGTCTGCTGCGCGGTGAAGATCACTTCGGCCGTGCGCGCGGCCAGCCGCGTACCGGCCGGCGACGAACCGGCCTGCACGACGACCGGGTGCCCCTGCGGCGGCCGCGCGACGTTCAACGGCCCGCGGACCTGGAAGAAGCGGCCGCGATGGTCGAGCACGTGGCGCTTGCCGGGATCGAAGAAGCGGCCCGATGCGCGATCGCGTACGAATGCATCGTCGTCCCAGCTATCCCAGAGGCCAAGCACGACATCCGCGAACTCCTCCGCACGCGCGTAGCGTTCGGCGTGCTCGAAATGGGCGTCGCGATTGAAATTGCGCGCCTCGTGCTCACTCGACGACGTGACGAGGTTCCAGCCTGCGCGGCCGCCGCTGATGTGGTCGAGCGAAGCGAACTTGCGCGCGATGTGGAACGGCTCGTTGAAACTCGTCGACGCGGTGCCGACGAGGCCGATCCGCTCGGTGACGGCCGCGAGCGCCGACAGCAGCGTCAGCGGCTCGAACTGCGCGACGTAGCTGTGCGCGGTGCGGCTCAGGAACTCGACGTCGTCGCCGCGTGTGCCCACGCCGTCGGCAAGAAACACGAGATCGAACTTCGCGGCCTCGGCCGCCTGGGCAAGCCGCACGTAGTGGCGAAAATCGACGCCCGCGTCGGCCTGCGAACCAGGGTGGCGCCACGCGGCGATGTGATGGCCGGTCGGGTACAGGAATGCGCCGAGATGCAGGTGTCCGGTGCGGGTCGTCATCGGGAAGGGTTTCCGAAAAGGAGGGCCGCGCGCGCGGCCAGGTCAGAACACGCGGCCTTCGGTCAGGTGCGTCGTCACGCCGTTCAGCGCGTAGTCGCCGATCACGCGCGCCTTGTGCAGCAGCGGGTTGTGGCTGAAGATCGTGCGCAGGTTGCGCCAGTGCCGGTCGAGGTTGTGTTCGCGCGCCGTCGCCGATGCGCCGCCGACTTCGAACAGCCTCTCCGCCGCATGCAGCGCCAGCTTGCTGACGATGAGCTGCGTGCGTGCCGTGGCGAGCGCGCTGTCGAGCACAAGGGCATGCGCGTCGGCGTCGCCGGCTTCGATCGCGTCGGCGGAACGGTCGAGCGCCCGCGCGTTTTCACGGACGAGCCCGTCGATCGCGTGGCTGTGCGCGGACAGCTCGCCGACGACCTGCTGGATGAAATGATCGTCGCGCGCGGTCGGCGCCGGGCTGTGCAGCACCGGGCGGCCGTGCGCGAGCACGTAGCGGCGCGCATCGGCAACGACGTTGCGCACGATGCCCGCCCCCGTCGCGACGAGATGCAACTGCCGCAGCGCGCCGCAATGGCGGCCGACGAGCGTCGAGCCGTTGCGTGCGGCCACCTCATCCGCGAACACCTGCACGTCGTTCAGCAACAGGCTGCCGCTCGCGGTCATGCGCTGGCCCATGCCGTCCCAGTCGTCGAGCACCTGCACGCCGTCCCGCGCGACGGGAATGATCACGGCGACCGCGTCACCCTGCTCGTTCTCCACGTTGATGCGCGCGAAATCGGCAAACGCGGTGCCGGTCGAATAGTATTTGCGGCCCGTCACGCGATAATGATCGCCGTCCCGACGCAGCACCGTGGTGTTCTCGCCGGGCCGCGACGTGCCGCGCTCGGTCGACGCGCCGCCGAAGATCGCGCCGGCCAGCGCCCGCTCGAGCTGCACGTCGTTGAACGGCGTGCGCGGCGACAGCCGCAGCGTCTCGATCTGGTCGTAGTGGATCCGCAGCGCGTGCGCGAGATTCGAATCGGCGGCGGCCAGCGTCGCGATCGTGTCGAACAGGTCGACCAGCGTGCCGCCGAGGCCGCCGCGCGCCACCGGAATCCGCAGCACGCCCAGCGCGGAACGCCGGAAGATCGCAAACCCCTCGAACGGCAGTTCGCGACGCGCCTCGCGTTGCGCGGCATCCTGCCCGATCGCGTTCGCTAGATCGGGTAGCGCGGCAAGCGCGTCGCGCAACGCGTCGCGCGGATCGACGGCATCACGGGCAGTCATTCGGCAAGTCCTTGTTCGGGAAGATCGGGCGCTGCGCAGCGCGATCGCGGCATGCGCGAACCGCCGCATGCGCAGCACCGCCAAGTATAGGGACGCACCCGGCGCGCGTGAAAAGCCGATTTCAGCTTACGTTATGCAGGCGCCGGGAATTGCCGCGTGCGGTGACATCAGTGCTGGATGCCCCAGCGCCGCACGGTCACGCGTTCGAGTGTGTCGAACACGAGGTTCTCGACGAGCAGGCCGATCACGATGACGGCCGCGAGGCCGGCGAACACGCGATCCGTATACAGCTCGTTGCGGTTCTGGAAGATGTACCAGCCGAGCCCGCCCTGGCCCGCGCTCGCGCCGAATACCAGCTCGGCGGCGATCAGCGTTCGCCACGCAAATGCCCAGCCGACGCGCAGGCCCGACAGGATCGACGGCAGCGCGGCCGGCACGAGGATCAGCGCGATCTGGCGCAGGCCCGTGAGGCCGTAGTTTCGCCCCGCCATCTTCAGCGTGGCCGGCACGCCCGCGAAGCCCGTATACATGCTGAGCGCGAGCGGCCACAGCACCGCGTGCACGAGCACGAACAGCAGGCTGCCGGTGCCGAGCCCGAACCACAGCAGCGCGATCGGCAGCAATGCGATCGACGGCAGCGGATTGAACATCGACGTCAGCATCGCCAGCAGGTCGCGGCCGATGCGCGTCGATACCGCGAGCGATGTCAGCGCAAATGCAAAGAACACGCCCAGCGCGTAGCCGCGCAGCAGCACCGACAGCGAGATGCCCGTCTTCACCAGCAGTTCGCCCGACTCGATGCCCTGCACGAACGCGGCCAGCGTCGCGCCGAAGGTCGGCACGAGCAGATCGTTCGCGACGATGCGCGCGACGATCTCCCATGCGGCAATCAGCACGAGTGCGATGACGCTGCGCCGAAACCATCCCGCCCCCGCGACGCGACGCCACAGCGGCGCCGGCACGGCACGTTCGGCGTCGGGCAGCGTGTCGAGCGTGCGTTCGTATTCGGCGCGCACGGGCGGCAGCGGCGGCAGGGCCGGATCGATCGTGCTCATGATGCGGCTTCCTCCGTCGTCGGGGCGCGGGTCGTGTCGGTATCGAACAGCAGGCGATGGATCCGCGCGACGTTGTCGCGGAAGTCGCCGGTGTCGACGTCGTCGAGCGAATGCTCGTGGCTGTTGAGTTCCGCACGCACGCGGCCCGGATGCGGCGACAGCAGCAGGATCCGGTTGCCGACGACGAGCGCTTCCTCGATCGAATGCGTGACGAACAGCAGCGTGAAACGGAATTCGTCCCACAGGCGCAGCAGTTCCTCCTGCATCTTGCGGCGCGTCAACGCGTCGAGCGCGGCGAACGGCTCGTCCATCAGCAGCACGCGCGGCTGCATCGCCAGTGCGCGCGCGATCGCGACGCGCTGCTTCATGCCGCCCGACAGCGTGTGCGGATAGGCGTCGGCGAACCCGCTCAACCCGACCTTGTCGAGATAATGCAGCGCACGCGCCCGTGCTTCGGCGCGCGACAGCCTTGCGGCGGCACGTAACGGGAACGCGACGTTTTCGACGACCGTCTTCCACGGCGGCAACTGGTCGAATTCCTGGAACACCACGACGCGGTCAGGCCCCGGCCCGCGCACCGGCCGACCGTCGAGCGCGATCGAACCCGATACGGGCTCGATGAAGCCGGCGATCGCCTTCAGCAGCGTCGACTTTCCGCACCCCGACGGGCCGAGCAGCACGAAGCGGTCGCTGCCATACACGTCGAAGCTGACCTGGTGGGTCGCGCGCACGATCCGCGCGCCGCTGCGGTATTCGAGGTTCACGCGGTCGATGGCGAGCAGGCGTTCACTGTGCGCGCGGGCCTGCGCGGCATCCGGCGCAGGCCGGGCAACCTGCGCGTCGGGCGCGGGGTAGCCGGCAGGCGCCGCGCCGCCGCGTGCCGCATACGGCGGCAGCCAGGTTCGGGGAGAAGTGGCGTTCACGATCGAATCTCTTGCGGGTAAAGCATCAGCATGCGGCCAGACCGTTCGCGGACCAACCATCGATTGCCCATATCGAAACCGCACCGACGCATAAGCGTCGATCGCGGCGTCGAAGCGGCTCCGCTCAGCTGCCGCCGGCCGTCGCCGGATCGTCGAAGAAGTAGTCGCGCCACGACTTCGGTTCGTTGCGGATCGCACCGGTGCGGTGCATGAACTGCGCGAGCGCGAGCGTGTTCTGCGGCGCGGTCTTGAACTGCACCTGCGGATTGCGCAGGATCTTCAGCAGCAGCGCGCGATCGATCTTCGATGCGTTCACGCGGATATAGGTATCGGCCGCGCGCTCGGGATCGGCCGCGATCTGGCGCGCGGCATCGGCCAGCGCGGCAACGAATGCGCGATAGGTCTTCGGGTTGTCGTCGCGGAATTTCTCGGTGGCATACAGCACCGTCGCGGAGCTCGGGCCGCCGAGCACATCATAGGAATTCAGCACGATGTGCGCATTCGGGTTGCCGGCGAGTTCCTGCTCCTGAAACGGCGGATTGCCGAAGTGGCCGGTAATCACGCTGCTGTTCGCCAGAATGGCAGCCGTCGCGTCCGGATGCGGAATCGCCTGCGTGAGCGCGTCGAGCTTGTCGAACTGCTTGTCGCCCCACTGCTTCGCGGCCGCGTACTGCAGCACGCGCGACTGCACCGACACACCGACCGCCGGCACCGCGATGCGGTCCTTCGTGCTCAGGTCGGCGATCGTCTTCACGTTCGGGTTGCTGCTGACGAGGTAGTACGGGAAATTGCCGAGCGACGCGACACCCTTCACGTTCTGCCGGCCGCGCGTGCGGTCCCATACGGTCAGCAGCGGCCCGACGCCCGCGCCCGCGATGTCGACCGCGCCGGACAGCAGCGCGTCGTTCACGGCCGCGCCGCCGGACAGCCGGACCCAGTCGACCTTGATGTCGAGGCCGGCCTTGCGCCCTTCCTTTTCGATCAACTGCTGGTCGCGCGCGACGTTCAGCATCAGGTAGACGACGCCGAACTGCTCGGCGATGCGGATGCGGCCTTCCGCGTGCGCGGCTTGCGGGGCGAGTGCGCCGGCGAACGCGAGCGCTGCGGTCAGTGCGGCCGCCAGCGCGCGGCGCGCCGGCAAAAACGGAAACGGCATCGGAACTCCAGTCAGGATGGGGCGGAAGAGTGACGCGGCACGTGGCTCAGAAAGGCGCGTCGCCTTCGATCGTCGTGCGGTACAGCTTGCGGCGCAGGTGGTCGGGCGTGCCGGCGGCGAGATGCACCAGCGAACGGTTGTCCCAGAACACGAGATCGTGCTCGCGCCATGGGTGCCGGTACACATGCTCGGCACGCACGCTGTGCGCGAACAGCTCGTCGAGCAGCGCGCGGCTTTCGTCGTCGGGCAGCCCGACGATGCGCGTCGTGAAATGCTCACTGACGAACAGCGCCTTGCGGCCCGTTTCCGGATGCGTGCGCACGACCGGATGCACGACCGCGGCAACCTGCGCGATCTGCTCGGGCGACAGGTTCGGACGCCACGGACTGCGCGCCTGCAGCTCCGCATAGCGTGCGAGATACGTATGCTCGGCGCGCCGCCCTTCTACCGCGCGGCGCAGATGGGCCGGCAGCGTGTCCCACGCGAGATGCATGTTCGCGAACAGCGTGTCGCCGCCTTCGGCCGGCAGTTCCTGCGCATGCAGCAGCGAGCCGAGGCTCGGCTTCTCCTTGTACGACAGGTCGGAGTGCCAGAAATGGCCCGCGTCGCCGAGCCCGATCGGCTTGCCGTTCTCGACGACGTTCGACACGATCAGCACCTCCGGATGGCCGGCGAGTGCGAACTGGTGCAGCACGTGGATCTGCAGCGGGCCGAAGCGGCGGCTGAACGCGATGTGCTCGTCCGGCGTGATGCGCTGGTCGCGAAACACCAGCACGTGATGGTCGAGATGCGCGCGATGAATGCGCGCGAAGTCGCCGGCGTCGAGCGGTTGCGACACGTCGAGGCCGACCACTTCGGCACCGAGCGGCGCATCGAACGGCACGATGTCGAAGTGCTGCGCCGCAACGTGCGGCCGCGATGCGGGCGGATGCCCGGCGGAAAGCGATGCGTCGTCGCGGATGGCGGTAGTCGTCACGGCACGGCCCCAGATTCGGTCAAAAAGCGAATCTACGAGTGCGTGCCGGACGGCGTCAACGAAGCGATTCCGATACGTTTATCTGCTGCGCTGATAAAGATCGCTGCTCCCGCATACGGCGTAGCGGCGGGCGGCGGGCTCACGTGTGAAAGCGGCCGATCGCGGCGGCCGTCACGACGCCGTCGAAGGGTCGGATACGTGCACGGCACCTTCCGGATACCGGATGTCGATCAGCCCGTTCTTGTCGCGGATGCGTAACGGCGGCACGGCTTCCACGCTCGCGCGATCGACGCCTTCGCACACGGCCAGGTTCGTGTTGGTCCGGTAGTACACGCGCTGGTCGTCGACCGCGAAGGCCCAGTTCAGGAAGCGCAGGCTTCGGGGGGCGATTCCCGGCAGATGTCGATTTCAGTTCGATTGCCGCATTCCGGCCCGTATGAATGGCGTTGGGCGCCAGAGTGCGTCCATTTCAATGCATGACGCGCCCGGCGGACGCAATGCGGCGAACGAGCTCAATCGACGCGCCGTGAAAACGCGCTTCAACGCACCAGTCGGAAATTCGCGGATCGTTTGTCGCTGCAGCTTTTGTGAAGCGTGATGGCAATATCAGATCGAGAATCGATCGATATCGGAAGCGCGTGCAGACCGTTGGTCAACGGTCTGCACTGAACGGATGTGCCGTCTATTGGAATATTGGGCGGCCCTCGGAACAAGGTGCGTATTGAAACAAAATCCCGCGCCGCTGATAACTGACAACATTGACAGGGATTGTTCCAATTCGAGTGGCTACCGAGTCGACGACAGCACCGCCCGTTTGGAAATGAGCGGACGATCCTTTACGCGTGACGCCATTTGGCCAATGTAGGCAGTTCGCCCTCGGTGATCGGATCATCCAGACGGAGCCAGCTATAAAACGTGCCGTGCCATCCCGGAACGGGGAGCGGGACCGTGCAGCGAATGTCCGGGAGGCCCGGTCGATAGGCCTGAGAGGGCCAGAATAGCGGCATGATGCGGCGCGCTTCCATGTCTTGGCGCAATTCGGCCGGTCCGCCCGCGTCGGACACGATATCGCAGTGGAACGACCAGTCCTCTTCGCTCCAGGCGAGAAATACGCTGGGTGTGCCGACGGCATCGAACATCAGCACCGCGTCCTGATTCGGGCGCCAGTAGTATTCGACGATGCCTTCCCGCGCGGCCACCTCATCGATCAGTTTGCCGATGCGTGGATCCCGGTAGGTCGCCCCCGCTTCATGCAGGCTGATGTGCCCGCGGGCCGCGCAGCACTTGCGTTTCGCGTCGTCCAGCACGCTTGCCAGCTTGCGCGCCATCTCGACGTCGGTTTTCTTCAGATAGCAATCGATCAGTCCCGCGTTGAACGCGGCCACCGCCTCGCGCTCGTCGGCGATGCCGGTGAGCAGGATTTTCATGCAGTTCGCGTTGCGGATGGAAGTCAGAAACTGGATGCCGTCGACCTCCGGCATCGAATAGTCGACGACCACCGCGCCCACCGCCTCGAATCGGGCAGGATCGGCGAGCGCATCCTCGCCGATCGCATTCCCGCCTGTTTTTTCCGCACCGAAATAGTGCGCAGCCGTGGGGGGACGCTCCGCGTCACGCGACGACACGAAGTCGAGCGCCGCCCGCGGGTGCGTAAAAAAGTGGTTCAGGCGTTCGTCCGGAAATGCGCCCCGCAGCGCCTGCAGGAAATCCGGATTGTCGTCGACAAATACCACGGACACGGGGTAAAGCACCGGCTGCCTAACGAAGGGTTGCATAAGAGTCTCGATAAATCAGCAGAAAAAGATGCGGTATCGGAGACGCTTTACCGCGAATGATTATCGCGGCAATTATCCGGCGAAAGTGGGACGCACATCAACTATTCCTCATCTGACAATTCGGCACGTTTCAACCACGCCGCTCAGCGGAATTGCACGGGGAGAATCGGGCCATTCCTTCTCGTTGAAGGAATGCGCCGCTACCGCCAGTAGCGATTCAAGGAGTTATCCATGTTGACGCGAGACGCGATTCTTCACGTCCTTTCCAACGAAACGGCCCATCTTTCCGAGAAAACCTTCCACCATGTGGTCGACATTTACCTCAAGGATTCCAATGCCTTCATGAATACCTATTTCGCACGCTATTTCGAATGGCAGGGCGTGTGCCGTGAACGCTGGTTTCACGAATGCATCCACAACAACCTGATGGGGGCCGGCGGGGCGTTCGTGACGAAGCGCGCGCATCAGGAATACGTCCACGAGACGTTTCCGTTCCAGCGCGTGGATTGCTTTCTCAATACGTTCGAGGTTCGGCAATGCTCGGCCTATCTGCTGTTTCGCTTCTACGTTGACGGGCGGCAGGTGTCGCTGGGGTATCAGCAAATCGTGTTTGCCGGCTCCGACAAGCGGATCCGCCGGTTTCCGCCGGGCATCATCGAGCGGGTCAAGGCGTATGAGCTGATCCTGCCGTCCAGCGCGAACTGAATGTGAGACCGCCCTACCCGATGCGATAGCGCGGGGGGAGCGCCGGCGGACCGTTCAATGTCGGGTCCGCCGGCGCACCGGGCTCCGGCAGCCGGATCGTGAACGTGGTCCGGACGCCGGGGACGGATTCACACGTGATGGTGCCACCGAGCGCTTCACATGCGCGGCGGCAAAAACTCAGGCCCATGCCGGCGCCGCGACCGTGCGACTTGGTCGAGAAAAAGGCGTCGAAGATTTGAGGGAGCACATCGGGGGCGATGCCCGGGCCCGTATCGCTGAAACGCACCACGCAGTAACCGTTGCTGCGATGCGCGTCGATCTCGATCTGCCCACGGCCGTTTGCATGGATCGCGTACAGGGCGTTTTTCAGCAGATTGAAGATGACGAAGATCACGAGCGAGTCGGAGCCGAAAAAACGGATGTCCGTATCGATCGCGTCGACCGATACGCGGTCCCGCTCACCCGGACGGAACGGAAAGCGATCCACGGCGGCGTCGACACAGGCCCGTATCGGATAGGCCGCGAAACTGTGACGATCGAGCCGGTCCAGCGTAAAGGACGCCAGGGACATCTCGACTACCGTACTCGTGGTATCGACCTGGCGCCGGATCGACGACGCGAGCGTCGGCAGCCGCTCCAGCTGCCCGGGATACAAACCGTCGGCGCACAACCGGTGCTCGACCGCCAACCGATAGCCGCGCACCAGCACCGGCAGGACTGAGCGCAGCTCGTCCGCGTGCAGGCCGATCGCCGCCAGCGGCGTGGCCACTTCGTGCGCGACCGTCGCGGCAAGAAGATAGGGGCCCATCAGCCCATAGCGGACGATCGACGTCGCGAGTATCCCGAGACTGATCGCGATGAACAGCACCCCCACCGGATAGAAGTCGACGCCGTAGTTCACCGCATAGTCGGTCGCCGCGAGCGAGTAGAGGCCGAGGCTGACGAGGCATTGCGCGAGCAACTGCCGGACGTCTCGCGCCCGCCCCTGACGTCTTGCCTCGATCAGGAGCCAACCGCTGCGGCAGACCAGGAGTACCGTCTGCACGACGTGCAACGGATGCAGCGGGCCCGCCTTGGGATACGGGCCAAAGAAATGCGGGCGGAATCCATCGACGACCGCATTGCTCGTGACCAGCAGCACGGCCAGCAGGACGCAGAGTCCGTAGGACGCGAATATGATCGGCCGCTCGTCCCGACGCGACACGATTTCCGTCACGAAATGATAGAAGGTCGTCGGCAGAAAAAGGATGAACAGATAGCCTGCCTTGACCAACACGTTGGCGACGTCCGCGTCGGTCGTCTGGAACAGGAAGGCCCACGTTCCCTGCCAGACGAAGGTCGTCGCGCACATCAGGGCGAACGGGACGGATACCCGCGTGAACCCCTTGGTGGCCAGCACGTAAAGGCCGAACCCGAGAAACAACGCAGATACGAACGCAGGCAAGATCGAGTACATATGCGTGAATCCAGCATGTTGACGGGTCGCGCACCACTGAACTGTCCTGGCCGGTGCCGTTCGCGAGAGTAGCACGCCGCGCGGGGCGTGCGAGCGCGGCGGGTTTGTCCACGGGGCCGCCGCGCATCACGACTGTTGCTCGCGCGATGCAGTGTGGCGGGTAGCGTTGACCAGAATGAAATTGTCGCGGTTTGCGAAGCAAGCTTGTCACCTCGCCGTTCAACGTTGGCCGGAAGGTGCGAAAGCCTCGTGAGTTCATGCGGCTGCACGTCGCGAATGCACGTTGTCACCGGTCGTTGTCTTGCGAAGACCCGTGTCAACTCCTCCGCGCTGCCGTTGCGGCGTGGGCAGTCTCTGTCGCGCGTCGTGCGAAACCTGATTTTGGATCGCACATCCGAATCATAACGATAAGTTTTCTTATCACAATAGCCGTATTAGAGAGCCGAACTCGCATTTGCGCAAACGCCCCGCATGCAACGGGGCGTTCGCCTTTCAGCGCCCGATCGGCAACCCGGTCGGCTCGATCCAGCCCAGCTTGTAAGCGATCAGCAGCGACAGGAACAGCGTGACCGACAGCCCGACGCGTGCCGCGAGCGACCATGCCATCCGCTTGGACTTGCCGCGATCGTGATTCATGAAATACAGCGCGAAGATCAGGCTCGCGATGATCATCGCGAATGCCACGGAAACCAGCAGAGTTTTCATTGGTGATGCCCTTGAAGATCGGAATCGGCCTGAATCAGTTCGGCCAGTTTGTGCCGCTCGTCGGCGAGCGCGCCGACGCCCGACGCCGGCCAGTCCAGCGCGACGCCATTGCCCAGCGAATCGCGCACGAGCGCCTGGTAGCGCCGGTCGTTGATCCGGCCGTGGTCCATCGTTTCCGAGATCTCGCGCCGGAACGGCAGCGGGAAACTCGCATACGCGCGCGACAGCGCCGCATATTGTCTCGCATCGATCTCTTGCGACGATGGTATGACAGTCCAGATCACCACAGCCACGATGGCCGTGAACGGGATCGCCGTATAGCGAAGGATGAACTTGATCGGGGTCATGAAACGGTGGGCAGAAGTGATCGCGAATGCGGGCGGCGCGGCCGTGCGGCAGCGAAACCGCAATCGGGCCGCAGTCGGGCCGCGCCGGATGACATTGTACTGAAAGCCCTATTCGACTAACAGAGTATGATAATGGCATTATCATGTTCATCACATGATTCGAGAGACCGGCACCTGTGCGCAGGCGGCGTGCCCGCCCTGCCGTCCGGTACCGGTCGTCATGTCCATGCCCGCGACCCGCGGCGATTGAGCGAAGCCCCTGAGCCCCTATGCCAGCGCAGTACTTTCGAAACCTGACGGGAAAACACCGCAGCGCGACCGCGAACCGTCAGCTCGGGTTTTCGCTGGCGTTCGTCGCCGGCGCGGCCAATGCCGGCGGCTTCCTCGCGGTCAAGCAATACACGTCGCACATGAGCGGCATCGTGTCGGCGATCGCCGACCAGGCGGCGCTCGGCGACGTGCGGCTCGCGCTGGCCGGCATCAGTTCGCTGGGGTCGTTCCTGATCGGCGCCAGTTGCTCGGCGATCCTCGTCAACTGGGGCCGCCGTCGCGGCCTGCACAGCCAGTACATGCTGCCGCTGCTGGTCGAGGCCGCGCTGCTGCTCCTGTTCGGGCTGCTCGGCAGCCACCTCGCGCTGTGGGAAACCTTCTTCGTGCCGGTGACCGTGACGCTGCTGTGCTTCATCATGGGGCTGCAGAACGCGACGATCACGAAGCTGTCGGGCGCGGAGATCCGCACGACGCACATGACCGGCATCGTGACCGACCTCGGCATCGAGCTCGGGAAGCTGTTCTACTGGAACCGGTCGGCGGTCGACGTCGACGCGCATGCGGTCATCGCCAACCGCTCGAAACTGCGGATTCACGCGACGATGCTCGCGTCGTTCTTCATCGGCGGCCTGGCCGGCGCGATCGGCTTCAAGCATGTCGGCTACGTGTCGACTGTGCCGCTTGCCGCGGTGCTCGTCACGCTCGCGATCGTGCCGGTGATCGACGATCTGCTCGTGTTGCTCCGCAGCAGGCGCTGATCGCGCACCGGGCGCGCGCTTTCGGCGGTGGCGCCGAAGGCGGATCGATTATAATTTGATTAACATACCGACCACCCTCGCCTCGCAATGGAAACGAAAACCGCCCGCCTGACCGTCCTGATCGATCCCGCGAAAAAGGAAGCTTTCGAGATGCTCTGCGCGGAGCAGGATCTCACGCCGTCGCAAGTCGTGCGGCAACTGATCCGCGAGTATCTCGACCGCCACGGCGTAACGTACAAGACCAAGAGCGCGCTCGGCAAGCGCGTGAAGTAACGGCCGGCCGGACAGGCCGCGCCTGCCTGCAGGCTACGCGCCGATCTCCCATCGCCCGTGCGGCTGCGCACGCATCACCAGCCGCTGCGGGTCGACGCTCTCCCCGGCCTTCATCCGCCTCGCCGTGGCCGCCAGCTTGAGCTCGCCGGCCCGTGCACACGCAAGTGCGCGTTCGAGCAGGATCCGCAGCGACGGCAGCCGGCTGCCACCCTTCCATGCGAACGCGACGAAGTTGTTGTCGTCGCCGCACGGCGCCAGCGTATACGACGCACCGAATACGGAGCGCAACTGCTCGAGATGCTCGGGCAGCGCGGGATCGTCGTCCATGAAGTTGATTGCCAGCACGCCGTTTTCGCTCAGGCGCGCGTGACATGCGGCGAGGAATGCGGCGCCCGTACAGCGGCCCCGCATGCCGTCGGCGACGAACGCGTCGTGCAGGATCACGTCCGTCCGGACATCCGCCCTGTCCAGATGATCCGCGCCGTCGGCGCATACCACCGTGAACCGGCCGTCATCAGCGGGAATCCTGAAAACGTCACGCAGCGCGATCACGTCCGGGTTGATCTCGACCGCGTCGATCGTCGCGCCGGGCAAGTGCCGGTAGCAGTACTTCGCCAGCGAACCGCCGCCGAGCCCGAGCATGCAGATGTGCGCGGGCTCGGACTGCAGCAGCAGAAAGCCCATCATCACGCGCGTGTAGCCGAGCTCGAGCCGGCCCGGATCCCGGAGCGACATGAAGCTCTGCGTGCCGAAATGGTCGAAGTGCAGCGAAAGCGCGTGCTGCGTCTCCAGCACGAACGGCCGGCCGTCGTTGAGCGGCGTCGCCAGGAACCTGACGAACGCGTCGTAGGAAATTCGATCCTCGGCCATGAACGGGCAGTCGATTGCTGACGGACGATTGGAGCGTGCGCGCTCAGACTTTCTTCAGGTAGCAGGCCTTCAGCATGAAGCCACCCATGTCGGTCTTGCAGTCGACCTCGTGATCGCCGCCGACGAGCCGGATGCTCTTGACCTTGGTGCCCATCTTAAGCGTGATCGACGAGCCCTTCACGCGCAAATCCTTGATCAGCACGACCGAGTCGCCATCCGACAGCACGTTGCCGTTGGCGTCCTTGACGACGTCGCCCGCCGGTTCGTCGCCCGTTTCGGTGCCGGCGCCGGCCGACCATTCATGGCCGCAGTCCGCGCATACGGTCAGCGTGCCGTCCGGGTAAGTGTTGTCCATCGCGCATTGCGGGCAGGCGGGGGCGGCGTTCATTGCGGCTTCCATTCAGGGGGAGTTGAGTCGTCGATAAAAAGGCCGGGCGCGCCGGCAACGTCGCCCGGCCCGCCTGACGGCACGCGCCGACGGGTCGGCGAGCCGCCTCCGGAGCACACGGCATTATAATGCAATACACATATCTTGGCTGCTGTATTATAATCGGCGTTTTCGCGCCATTCGCCGGACTTGCCGCCAGTTTCACCGAGAATGCCGGCACATGAATGCAGGATGCACATGCCCCGGCTGCGCTGCCGGCCGTCCGGAGTCATGCGGAAAGCGCGTTTCTCGCGTGCCTGGCGCACCGCCGGCCCGGCGCTGCACACCGATCCCGACGTTCCGTCCAGAGGCTCTCCGACATCGTGGCAACCGTTGTGTACGTTGAAATCGGCCCCGCGTGGAACCGCAACCGCGGCGACGCCGCACGAGCAGCAGTCGTCGACGCGGCGCGCGGCTTCGAAAGCGACATCCTGCTGATCGCGAACGGGATCAGCAGCGATGCGAAGGACAGCGCCGCCGTCGCGGCGCTGCAGGTGCACGGCGGCACGTCCGCACAGGTGCTGGCCACCGGCCCCGACGAGGAGGCAGCCCTGCAGGCGCTGCTGCCCGTGCTGCAGGCGCGCTGACCGGCGCGCCACCCGATGTCACGGCATCCCGCCCACCCCGAATCCCCTTTTCACGAGGAAGCGATGAGCGACAACTTCACGCCCAACACCCCGAACCTGTCGGCCTCCGCCATCTGGGCGCTCGAGCGCCTCGCCGATGTCCGCTACGGGCGCGACGCACCGGCGCTCGGCTGGTCGATCGCGAGCGAACTCGTCAGCGCGGGCTTCGTCAGCCATCCCGCACACGGCCGCTCGGGCGCCTCGATCACGGCCGAAGGCCGGACCTTCCTGAAGAACCGGAAGTAGACCGCCCGCGGCCGCGAATCGGATTGATCCCTCCGAGCATCATGTCGAGTGACGGCGGCACATCGGAAGGGCGGCGCACCGCATGAAAGTCCGACTATCGCGCGGGAAGCCAATGGAATTGCGCCCGCTTCCCGTGCGACGTCGTCGATGCGGCGGCACCACCTCCGGCGGCCCGCACCGCAGCCCGTTCGTGCAGGGGTTTTGCTATCATTCCGGCGCCCTGTCCTGCCGAATTGGACATGCCCGCTCGCAGCGGGCCGCCGCCGCCTGCCGTCAATCGCACGTCGTCGCTCGCCGAGGAACATCGCCGGCCGATCTGCCTGCCGGTGCGTGAACGGAACCCAACCAGCGCGGCATCGACATGCCGACGGCCTGACCGTCCCATGCCCCTCCTCTCCGGAAGCCACGATGCCGCCTGTCTCCTCCCCGCCCGTTCTCGATACACCGCGCCTCATCCTCGAAGGCCACCCGCTCGGCGACTTCGAGGCGCTCGCCACGATGTGGGCCGAGCCGAAGGTCGTCGAGCACATCTTCAACGGCGAGCCGTCCGCGCCGCGCGACTCGTGGATGCGCATGCTCGCGTATCGCGGGCTGTGGCCGCTGCTCGGCTACGGGTACTGGGCGATTCGCGAGAAGGCGTCGGGCCGCTATGTCGGCGATCTCGGCTTCGCCGATTTCCACCGGCTCATCGAGCCGTCGATTCGCGGCGTGCCGGAAGCCGGCTGGGCCCTTGCGACATGGGCGCACGGCAAGGGTTACGCGACCGAGGCGCTCTCGGCCGCGCTGGCATGGCTCGACGGGCAGCACCGGTTCGAGCGCAGCGTGTGCCTGATCGCGCCGACCAACGTCGCGTCGATCCGCGTGGCGGAAAAGGCGGGTTATGGGGAGCCGGTGCCGATCCGGTTCAACGACACCGACTCGTTGCTGTTTTCGCGCGCGCGCCGCTAGGCTGCCGGCGCACGGGTGACGTGGGCGTGCCGTATGGACGGCACCGGCGCGCCCTCGCCGCTCACTCCACGACCGGTTCATACAGGCTCGTAAAGAGCCCGTTGTCCATCGGCCAGCAGTTGCCGCAATCGTCGCGCAAGATCCAGTCACCCGGCTTCACCGATCGCCAGCCCTCCGGTGTGGCGATCGCGCGTCCGCCTTCACGGGTTTCCACCCGATCATGGTCGCCGTCAGCGAACCACCGTGTTGCATCGACATCATTGATGCGTTTTCGAAATCGCATACCGCCACCGAAATGTTGAGACCTGACCGGCACGTTCAGGGACCTGTCCGTGTCAATGCGTGTACGGCGCGAAGCGCCGTGAAATGGCTGAGCGCCACGAAGGGGATCGGGCGGCGATGACATCCGCCGCGGGCGACGGCGGCCGGGGCGCCAGCCCGGTTTCGTGCAACGCCTTCCGGCTCTCCACGACGCGTGCCTCCAGCGTTTCCCGTGCGGTGATCGAGATCCGGACATCGATCTCCCGCATTCTGCGGATCGCCGCGTGAACCTCGTCGGGTTGATCGGGTGACAGGGTCATCAGGAACGCCGAACGTGTTTCCGCTGCCCGGACGGCCTCGCTCCAGTCGGCGTGGGCGACCGCGACTTCGATCGCGTTCGTGAGTGCATCGAGACTCCCGATGATTTGAAGCGGCGTCATTTCGCATTCCTATCAGAACATCCTGCCGGCCACACGTTTGCCGCCTGGAAGGCGGAAAGACGTCGACATTGATTCGCGCGCGTCGGGCACCGACGGTGCCGCGCCCAACGGACGCACCAGGCGAGCAATGGCACGCTGTCGGTCACCGCCACCGCGTTGGCATTCCCTTTGGTGGCCAGCCGGTAGACGGTGCGCGGCATGCTCGCCATCGAGTCGCCACGATTGTAAGGACCTGTTCGTTGCCCGTTTCGTAATATTTTGTAATGATATGTCGAGCAATCTTTACCGGCTGGCGGCCCGGGCGGGTGTGCTTTTCACGCGCCATTTTTCCGCAAACGTTTTCGTGCGAACGACTTCGCGCCAGCAGTCCTTGGCGGCCATGAACCGGATCCCACGCCTGAGCTTATCGTCCAACCATCGTCCCGTTTCGCGACGACACGATTCCACACTTTCGCCCATCCGCCCGGCTCCATGGGCCGGGTGATTCGCGTGCGGACGGGGCGGTCGAGCGGTGCAGATTTCGCTACATTCCACCGGATTGTTCCGACGTATCATGCGCGTCTCTTCAGCCACCCCATGGTCGGACTGGGCTTGCGTGCTCGCCACTTTCCCGTTTCATCCCCTCGTTCAGCGATGCCCATCCGAATCCTGCTCGTCGAAGACGACGTTCAATTGTCCGCACTGATCGCAGACTATCTGCGCACGCATCAGTACGAGGTGGACCGCCTGTTCGACGGCACCGACGCCGTTGCCACGATCGTCGCGCGTCATCCCGACCTGGTGCTGCTCGACATCAACCTGCCGGGCAAGGACGGCTTCGAGATTTGTCGCGAGGCGCGCATGCAGTACGACGGCATCGTCATCATGATGACGGCCCGCGACGAGCTGTTCGACGAGTTGCTCGGCCTGGAATTCGGCGCGGACGACTTTCTCCACAAGCCGGTCGAGCCGCGCATCCTGCTCGCGCGGATCAGGGCCCACCTGCGACGGGTGCGCATGCGCCCGGACGATGTCGAGCCGGCATCGCCTCATCGTTTCGAGTTCGGCAAGTTTTCGATCGACCGGGCCGATCGCAGGGTTCGTCTTCCCGACGGTAGCGCACCCCGCCTGACGTCGACCGAGTTCGACCTGCTGTGGGCGCTCGTCTGCCGCGCCGGCGAGGTGGTCAGCCGAAAAGACCTGACGCTGCTGCTGCGCGGCATCGAGTTCGACGGCTTCGACCGCTCGATCGACGGCCGCATTTCGAAGCTGCGCCGCAAGCTGCGTGACGACCTGACGGAACCGAAGCGAATCAAGACGATTCGCGGCAAGGGCTATCAGTTCAGCAAGCACGCGTGGGACTGACGCGCCGCGCTCAGGTGCCGACGAACGTGTCGGCCAGCCGCGCGTTCGCGCTGACGACCTCGGTCGCCAGATGCAGGAATCCATGCCGGTGCAGGCTGCCGAGCAAATGTTCGAGCGCATCGTGCGCGCTGGGCTCCGTGTGCGGAGGCGTCGTGTCGGGGGACTGACGTTCGGTCATCGGCTTTCTCCGGTTGGGACGCCACGCGGCCGCCGCGACGGCGGCCACGCACGCCGGTTGCGTCTCGTTCGTCTGACGCCGCCTGCCCGGCGGCAGGCCGGGCAGGTACGCACACCGCGTGCCGGGTGCGCCGCAGCGGCGGCGGTTGCGTGCGCCGGTTTCATCGGCGAGCCATGCGGCCCGCGTGTCGAACGGCCGGGCCGGTACGCGCTGACCGGCCGCGCTACCGCATGTTTCCCGTATGGCCCAGCGAATAGCGCCCCGGCTGCGGCCACACCGTCAGGCCGTGCGGCTCCATGCCGACGGGAATCGACCGGACCGCGCCGCTCGTGGTGTCGATCGCGTAGACGACGTCATCGAAACGGCCCGACAGCCACAGCGTGGTGCCGTCCGCGCTGACATTGCCCATGTCGGGGCTGCCGCCGCCGGGAATGGGCCACGTTGCAACCACCTTGCGGGTCGCGAAATCGAGCACCGATACGCTGCCCTTGCCGTGACGCGGCCCATGGACGCGATTGGAGCCGCGATTCGCGATGTAGAGCTTCGTGCCGTCGCGGCTCGGGTACAGGCCGTGCGTCCCGACGCCGGTCGGAATGAAGCCGATCTTGGTGAAGGCGTCGCCATCGATGACGTACACACCATCCGCCATCATGTCGGCGACATAGAACAGCTTGCCGTCGGGCGACACGCGAATGTCCTGCGGCATTCCTTTCCGGTCGAGCTCGAGATAGCCGACCACCTTGCGGTTCACGAAATCGATCTTGGCCAGCTTGCCGCCGAACTCGCACGTGAAGAGCGCATACCGGCCGTCGATCGAAAAATCGGCATGATTGATGCCCTTGCATTGCGGCACATCGAGGCTCGATTTCAGCGCCATCGTCTTCGGGTCGCGGAAGTCGAGCCGCGCATGCGCTTCGGCCACCACGATCGCGTCCTGGCCGTCGGGCGTGAAATACATGTTGTACGGATCGTCGACGCTCACTGCCTGGCCGGGCTTGCCCGTCTTCGGGTCGATCGGCGTCAGGCTGCCGTCGGTTCGCCCTTCCGCATTGTTCGCGACCCACAGCGTGTGCAGGTCCCATGCCGGCACGACGTGCTGCGGACTGCGGCCGACGGTGAACCGGTCGACGACCTTGTCCGTGGCGGGGTCGATCACGTAGACGTCGTTCGATCTCAGGTTCGGCACGTAGATGCGCGGCAACGCGCCCGCTACCGCCGCGCTCATGCGGCCGGCCTGCGCCTCGCTGTACAGGTTGTCGGGATGCAGGACGGGCGGCATGCCGGGTACGGTCGCGACGGCAGCCGCCGCGACCGCCCCGCGTGCACCGAAGGCCAGCGCCGCCACGATGACGATCGCGGGACGGGAGAAGCGGAGATGACGGCGAAAGCGCGGTTGCATGACGATGTCCCGGTTCGATTGAAGGGAACGACGACAAAAGTAGCGCGACGGCGCGGCTGCGTCAGCGGCCGGCGATGTCCTTTCTGATCGCGTCGACGGTGCGCGACACGATGGCGTCGGTGCCGAGCCGGCCGAGCTCGACACTCGCGTGACGCGGATCGCCGCCGTAGACACCATCGACGGCGCCGGGCTTCGCGGCGTTGCGCAGCTTGTCGGTCCTGACCATGCCCGGCGCCACCGCCAGCAGCAGAGACGTGTCGGCCAGCCCCGCATGCGTGCCGATATCCGCGGCCGGCACGCCGTGCTCGCGCAGGATCTGGTCATAACCGTCGGAACTGGTGCCGTAGTACGCGGCCGGCACGAACGCGCGTGCCCCCGTGCCGGCCCACGACTTGTTGAGCCGGGCGACGGATTGCTTGATGTCGTTCTGGTAGCCGCCGTGGTCGCCGAGGAACACGATGTTCGTGAAGCCATGGACGCGGAAACTGTTGGCTGCCGATTCGAGGGTCTTTTCGAAGACGTCGTCGGGCACGGTGATCGTGCCCGGGAAGCGCATGTGCGACGTCGGCGGCGCATAGCCGCCCTCGGGCACATAGGCGATGACGGGTGCGACGATTGCGTTGCCGAGGCCTTCCGCGATCCGCTCGGACAGCACCCTGACCCGCGCGTTGTGCTTGCCGAGCGCGACGTACGGCCCGCTTTGCTCGGTCGCGCCGATCGGAATCAGGATCGTGGTCTTGCCGGCCCGGATGCTGTCGCGCAGTTCGGTCCAGGTCATGTCTTCGAGTTGCACCGTGCCCGGCGCCTGGGCGAGCACGGCTTGCGCGACGGTGACAGCGAGGGCGGCGAGGATGGCGCGTGGCAGGCATTTCATCGCGGATTTCCGGCGGAAGGAAAGAAACGACGCGGCGTTCCCTCGCACCATAAACGAACTCGCGCGACTTGTCGCTGACCGACGCACGACGCTTCACGCCGCAGGTCGAGAGAAAGGATTTCGTCAGGATTCCGTCTTGCGTCGCGAAGCCTGTCGCTCCCGGTCAGCACGCGACGAGCCGATTCGCCGCACGGCCCCCGGCACCTCGCGTCCGCGCCGCGTCTGCGTCCATCACGCCGGCAATACGGCCACCGCCTTGATCTCGACGATATAGCCGGGCGCGCCGCCCAGCATGTGCGCGCCGACCGCCGTCCACGCCGGCTTCGGGTGCGCAGCAAGATAACGGTCGCGCACCTGCATGAACAACGGCAGGTCGCGCATGTCGGTATGGAAGGTCGTCAGGTCGACCACATCGTTGAACGATGCGCCCGCGGCCTCCAGCACCAGCTTCAGATTGTCGAACGCCTGCACGATCTGCGCCTCACGGCCTTCGACGAGCTGCATCGCCGCATCGCGGCCGATCTGGCCGGACACGTACAGCGTATCGCCGACCTTCAGCCCCGGCGCATAGCCGATTTTCTCGTACACCGCTTCCATTCCCGCCGGAACGACGGCTTTGCGATCATGCATGGGAGTCTCCGTGGCCGGCGTCTTCGCGCCGGCCGGTGGGTTGTCGATGAACATACGTTGAGCACTTGCGAGCAGCGTCACGACACGCCGCTCAACCCGTATCGCCGCCCGCGACCGGCAGCACCGTGCCGGTGATGTAGCTCGCCTCGTCGGACGCGAGGAACAGGATCGGCGCGATCTGCTCGTCGAGGCTGCCGTAGCGCTTGAAGAACGTCGATTCGGTGACCTGGCGCACGGCCTCGCCCATCCATGCCTGTTCCTGCTCGCTGTCGCCGGCCGCGTTGCGCGGCACGCGGCGCGGCGGCGCGCTGGTGCCGCCCGGCGCGGTGGCCACGACCCGGATGTCGTGCTCCGCATATTCCATCGCGAGCGCCGCCGTCAGCGCATTGACGCCGCCTTTCGCCGCCGAGTACGGCACGCGGCGGATGCCGCGCGTCGCGTTCGACGAGATGTTGACGATCGTGCCGCCGCCGCGCGCGAGCAGATGCGGCAGCACCGCGTGGCACGTATAGAGCGTCGGCATCAGCGAACGGCGGATTTCCGCATCGATCTGCGCGGGCTCGAATTCGGCGAACGGGCGCATGCGAATCGCGCCGCCGACGCCGTTGATCAGGATGTCGATGCCGCCGAACGTCTGCGCGGCGTGCGCGATCGCCGCCTGCGCACCGTCGTACGTTTCGAGATCGGCGACGAAGCCGGCCGTCTCGCCACCGGTCGCTTCGGCCGCGACCTCGGCGACGAAATCCGCGCGATCGACGAACAGCACCCTGCCGCCTTCGGCCGCCGCGCGCAGCGCGACGCCGCGGCCGATGCCCTGCGCGGCGCCCGTGACGACGATGACCTTGCCAGAGAATCGTTGCATGATCACGCCGCCTTTGCCGTGACGTTGGGGGTGAACTTCTCGTAGTGGAAGCTGTTCGGCTTCACGCCTTCGTCGTCGAAATACTGGCGCACCGCGTCGACCATCGGCGGCGGCCCGCACAGATACACGTCGACGTCGCCGTCGTTCAGCGCATCGGACGGGATGTGCTGCGTGACCCAGCCCTTGCGCGGATGGCTCGACGCCGCATCCGCGACGACCGTCGCGAAGCTGAAGTTCGGCAGTTTCGCCGCACAGGCTTCGAGCGCGTCGACCAGCACGAGGTCGAGATCGCGCGTCACGCCGTAGATCAGGTGCACCTTCTGCCGCGACCCGGTGCGCGCGAGCACCTCGAGCATCGACAGGAACGGCGCCAGCCCCGTGCCGCCCGCGAGGAACAGCAGCGGCCGCTGCACGTCGCGCAGGTAGAAGCTGCCGAGCGGCCCGTGCAGTTCCAGCGTGTCGCCGGGCTGCGCCGATTCGAGCCACGTGCTCATCACGCCGCCGGGGATCTTCTTGATCAGGAAGCTGACCTTCGCATCGGCCGGCGCCGACGAGAACGAGTAGGACCGGTGCTGCCCGCTCGCGGGCACGTCGATGTTCACGTACTGGCCCGGCAGGAACACGGGCGCGGCCGCGCCGACGTCCAGTTCGAGCACGACGGCCGCGTCGTTGTGCTGCTCGACCTTCGTCACCGTGGCGGCGAAGCTGCTCTGGCCGGTCTTGCACGCGACCGACGACGTCGGCACCGCGATCACGCAATCGCTTTGCGGCACCATCTGGCAGGTCAGCACGAGGCCGCCGTCCTTTTCGTCCTCGGTGAGCGCGTCGTCGATGTAATCGTCGCCGAGGTCGTAGCTGCCGCTTTCGGCGCGGCACTTGCAGGTGCCGCACACGCCGTCGGAGCAGTCCATCGGCAGGTTGATCTTCGCGCGGAAGGCCGCGTCGAGCACCTTCTCGCCGGCCTTGCAGTCGATGAAGCGGGTTACCCCATCCTCGAAATTCAGTGCAATCTTGTAACTGGACATGGCGTCGCCTCCACTTCCTTGTCTTTGATGACGAAACAACGGGCGTCAGACGTGATAGACGTCGAGCACCTGCCGGATGTAGTCGTTCTTCAGCACGATCTTCTTGTACGAAATCAGCAGTTCATCGCCCACCCGGCGCAACGTGACGAACATCGTGCCGAAGAAGTGATCGGTCACGCGGTAGCGGTGGTTCAGCGTGTGAAAGTTGTAGCGCACGTCCACCTCGCCGTCGCGTTCGGCCAGCACCTCGACGTTCGTCACGTTGTGGCAGGTGCGCGGCTCGGGCGTCGATGCGCCGCTGCGCTCGGTCTTGATCCGGAACACGCGATCCTCGAGGCCGCCGCGGTCCGGGTAGTACATCAGCGAGATCTGGCTCTGGTGATCGTCGGTCGGCCGATCGTCGTCGTCCCACGCGGGCATCCAGTACGTGACGTCCTCCGTGTAGCAGGTCAGCCATTCATCCCACTGGCGATCGTCGAGCAGGCGCGCTTCGCGGTACAGCGCCGCGCAAATGGTCCGGTAATCGAAGCTCATGCCGCCACCTCCCCGCGTTCCTTCTTCAGCGCATCGCGCATCACATGCACCCAGTGTTCGTGCTGGCACACGAACAGCCCTTCGTCCTCGCTGCGCTCACCGGAAATGCGCGGGTTCAGCCCCATCTTCCTCGCGTTCTCGTCGGGCCCGTCGACCCACAACGGCGCGCCGCGCGACAGGTCGTTCCACATCGCCGTGATGCCCGCATAGCCGGCCTGGCATGCGCGGAACTCCTCGAGATCGTCGGCGGTGCCCATGCCCGTCACGTTGAAGAAATCCTCGTACTGGCGGATCCGGGTCGTGCGATCGGTCTCGCTCTCGCCCTTCGGCGCGAAGCAGAAGATCGTGACCTCGGTCTTGTCGACGCCGAGCGGCCGCACCACGCGGATCTGCGTGCTGAACTGGTCCATCAGGAACACGTTCGGGTACACGCACAGGTTGCGGGTCTGGTTGACGATGAAGTCGGCCTGCACGTCGCCGACGCGCGCCTTGATCTCGTCACGGTGCTGGTACACCGGCCGCACTTCCGGGTTCATCGTCTGCGTCCACAGCAGGATGTGGCCGTTGTCGAAGCCGTACACGCCCGCGACCGACTTGCTCCAGCTGTTCGCGTCGACGGCCTTGGTGCCGTCTTCCTTGCGGCGGCCCATCGTCGCCGCGTAGTTCCAGTGCACGGTGCTGACGTGATAGCCGTCGCAGCCGTTTTCCATCTGCATCTTCCAGTTGCCTTCGTAGATGTAGGACGAGTTGCCGCGCAGCACCTCGAGCCCGTTCGGCGCCTGGTCGACGATCTGGTCGATGATCACGCGCGCTTCGCCGAGGTACGCCTCGAGCGGCAGCACGTCGGCGCTGAGGCTGCCGAACAGGAAGCCGCGATAGTTCGCGAAGCGCGCGACCTTCTTCAGGTCGTGCGAGCCGTGCGTGTTGAACTGCACCGGATACTCGGTCGTCTTCTCGTCCTTCACCTTCAGCAGCTTGCCGGTGTTCGAGAAGGTCCAGCCGTGGAACGGACACGTGAAGCTGCCCTTGTTGCCGTGCTTGCGGCGGCACAGCATCGCGCCCTTGTGCGCGCAGGCGTTGATCACCGCGTGCAGCTCGCCGGTCTTGTCGCGCGTGATCACGATCGGCTGGCGGCCGATCCACGTCGTGTAGTAATCGTTGTTGGCCGGGATCTGGCTTTCATGCGCCAGGTACACCCAGTTGCTCTCGAAGATGTGCTTCATCTCCAGTTCGTACAGCTCGGCGTTCGTGAAGATGTCGCGGCGGCAGCGGAATACGCCGGCCTCCTTGTCGTCCTGCACGGCGGTGGCGAGCAGGTGATCCAGGTCGGTGGCTTGGTCGATCGTGGCGGACATGTTGGCTCCTCCCATGCGTGTGCCGCGTCCTGCAAGCACGCTCGCATCGGTAATCGGTTGAATCTCGCGGAAACCCGGCCGGCGGCGGCCTATCGGTGCCGCGCCGGCGGGCGGTGGGCGGTTACGCCGTCGCGGCTGCGCGCGGGCGGTGGACGATCTGGTTGTCCTTGCCCTGCACCCGTGGCGTCAGCACGAAGTTGAACTCGATGTCCTGGTACGCATCGGCCTTCATGCCGAGCGCCGTGCCGCCGGTCTTGTCGACCACGGGCGGGATCAGTTCCTCGCGCGTCGCATACGCGAAGTCATCCCAGATCAGCGGATCGCCTGCGATGTTGAACTGCGTCGTCAGCTTGCGGTGGTCGGGGCTGTCGACGAAGAAGTGCACGTGCGCCGGGCGGTTGCCGTGGCGGCCGAGGCCGTTCAGCAGCTGCTGCGTCGCGCCCTGCGGCGGGCAGCCGTAGCCGACCGGCATCAGCGTGCGGAATTCGTACTTGCCGTTGGCGCCCGTTCTTACCGCGCCGCGCAGGTTGAACTCGCTCTGCTTGCCGGTCGGGTCGAAGTGCGAATAGAAGCCGTGCGAGTTCGCGTGCCAGCATTCGACCAGCGCGCCCGCGACCGGCTTGCCGTCGAGGCCGGTGACCGTGCCGTGGATCACGAGCGGGCCCGCGCCGTCGTCCGAGTCGAGGTCGATCTTCGACACGCCGTCGCGCACCGGTGCGCCCGCCACATACAGCGGCCCTTCGATCGTGCGCGGCGTGCCGCCGTCGAGGCCGGCCGCCTGGTCCGCGGCATCCATCCGGATGTCGAGATACTTCTCGAGGCCGAGGCCGGCCGCGAGCAGCGCCGCTTCGCCGTCCTGGCCGAGCTTGTTCAGGTAGTTGACGCCCGCCCACACCTCGTCGGGCGTGATGTCGAGATCGTCGATCGCCTTGAACAGGTCGCCCAGCAGCCGCAGCACGACCTGCTGCGTACGCGCGTTGCCGCCTTTCGTGCCGTCCGCGCCCGCGTTCGACGCGGCCTTCAGCAGATCCTGCACTTCCCGGGACTCGAAAACTTTGACGCTCATGATGATGTCTCCACGTGTATTGGGGGGAATGACGGCCGTTGCCTGGCTCGGGTCATCTATCGCGCGACTTTCGTCAGCCCGTCGCGGGTGAAACGCCTGACCTTGTCCTCGTCGAGTTCGATGCCGAGGCCGGGGCCGTCCGGCACGGTCAGTTCGAAGTCGCTGTAATCGAGCGGCTGCGTGAGGATCTCTTCGGTGATCAGCAGCGGCCCGAACAGTTCGGTGCCCCACTGCAGGTTCGCGACACTCGCGAACAGGTGCGCGGACGCCACCGTGCTGAACGCGCCTTCGAGCATCGTGCCGCCGTACAGCTCGATGCCGGCCGCATCCGCGATCGCGGCGACGCGCTGCGCGGCGAACAGGCCGCCGCTTTGCTCGATCTTGATCGCGAACACGTCCGCGCCGTGATGCTTCGCGATGTCGAACGCGCTGTCGGGGCCCTGCAGGATTTCATCGGCCATCAGCGCGACCGGGAAGCGGCGCATCAGGCGCGCCAGCGCCGCGGCCGACGCCACCGGCTGCTCGACCAGTTCGCAGCCGGCATCGGCCAGCGCCGGAATCGCGCGCGCCGCCTGCGTTTCGCTCCACGCCATGTTCACGTCGACACGCACCGACGCGCGATCGCCGACGGCCTTCTTGATCTCGGCCACGTGGCGGATATCCGTCTCCGGCGACTTCGCGCCGATCTTCAGCTTGAATACGTTGTGACGGCGCTGGTCGAGCATCCTTTCGGCTTCGGCGATGTCGGTGGCCGTGTCGCCCGATGCGAGCGTCCACGCGACCGGCAGGCGATCGCGGCGGCGGCCGCCGAGCAGCTCGCTCACCGGCACGCCGAGCCGCTTGCCGTGCGCGTCGAGCAGCGCGGTTTCGAGTGCGCTCTTCGCGAAGTGGTTGACCTTCGCGAGCTTGCCGAGGAACGCCATCAGCGTCTGGATGCGCGTCGCGTCCCGGCCGACGATCGCCGGGGCGAGATACGTGTCGATCGCCAGCTTCATCGCTTCGGGGCTTTCCGGGCCGTAGGCCATGCCGGCGATCGTCGTGCCTTCGCCGAGGCCGGTCACGCCGTCGCTGCAGCACACCTTCACGAGCATCAGCGTCTGGCCGTGCATCGTGGCCACCGACAGCTTGTGCGGGCGGATCGTCGGCAGGTCGACGAGGCGGGTTTCGATGCGTTCGATGGTGACGGAGGACATGGGGCACGCCGTGGGGGTGAAGTTCTTGAGGCGATTTATACGTCTCGGCCGGATTGAGCGTCCAATACTTTTAGGCGGTCATTTCAATACCTGACAGGTATTGAAATTCGGTGATATTCAATCGATTTAGCTTTTCACCATACCCTCAATGACAGGCAAGATGGCCGGAAAGCCGCGCTGGATCGAGAGGAGCGGTCACCCGGGATGCGGATGGCTGGAGACGGGAATGGCATCGGTCGCCACGCGCGCAGCGACGCAAAAAGGCGGCCTCGGCGGGCCGCTGTCAGGGTTTTCCTGATGCCTCGCCCGGGGGCGCGTGGGCAGGTTTCTCGATATGCGCGGTTGGCGGCCGGCTTCGCGTGCGTGGGTTCGAGCGGTTGTCGGCTCAAATCACCGCGGCGCCGGCGGGATTCACGTCAGCGGTGGTTGCGCATCGGGTCGGGCGCGCAAAGGGCTCGGCGTCAGCGTAGTCCACCTCGCGCGCATGCCGGCCGACTCCGGCACTTCAACTGCCGCACCGCCCACAGGCGCGGCGGCACCGCATCACGACTCCCCATCGACACCCGCGTATCCACCCAACCTGCCCTCGACTCCGAATCCATCGTCAGGCAACGGCAGCCGCCCGAGCACCCGCTCGACCTCCAGCGCGACCGCGATGAGTTCGCGATCGGTGCCGGCCGCCCCGTCCAGCGCGAGGCCGACCGGCAGCCCCGCCGCCGTCAGCCCGGCCGGGACGGTCATGCCCGGTACGCCGGCATTGCTGCCCGGCTCGGTATTCCGGATGTAAGTCGCGAACACCGACGCGGGCTCCCCGTTGAGCATCATCGCGTCGCCCGCCGGAATCGGGCACGCGGTCGCGATCGTGGTCGGAAACACCAGCGCGTCGGCGCCGCTGTCGGCGAGGCACTGCCGATACGCGGCACGCGACCGCGTACGCCGGTCGAGCGCGGTGCGGTACGCCGCTTCGCCGATCCCGTCTGGGCCGGTGATATGGCGGGCGATCTTCGCGACGTCGGGGCTTCCCACGTTCGCGACGATGTCGTCGACCGACAGGTCGTAGCCGTTCTCGACCAGATACGCGTGCATCGACGACCGGAATTCGTACAGGGCAATGACGGCCGGCTCGTCGTCGAAGAACCCCGGATAGTCGTTCAGGTCGATGTCGACGCACTCGAATCCCGCCTGCGCCAGTTGCGCCACCGCGGCATTCGCCACCCGTTCGAGATCCGGCGCGAGGCCGCGCCAGAACGTCGTGCGCGGAACCGCCAGGCGCACGGGGCGCGTCGTGCCACGGGTCGGCAGTGCCGTCGCCGCGTGGGTGCCGGCGCCGGACAGGATCGCGTCGAGCAGCGCGATGTCGTCGACCGACCGCGCGATCGGGCCGACGGTGTCGCGCGTGCGCGAAATCGGCGCGACGCCGCCCGACGGGTAG
>NZ_JAAGPH010000076.1:0-37388 GCF_017104705.1 Burkholderia sp. Se-20373
GTGCCGGTCCAGCGGCGTTCGTCGGGCGTGCCGGCCCATTGCACGGCCGCGGCCGGCGTCGCGGGCGGCAACACGGCGAGCAGGCCGGCGGCAATGCTGTCGACGCGGCTCATGCCCATGTAGATCGCGAGCGTGGTGCCGGTCGCCGCGAGACGCGCCCAGTCGGGCTCGCCGTGGTCCTGACGGTGCGCGGTGACGAACGTGACGCCGTGGCAATGCGCGCGGTGCGTGAGCGAGATGCCGAGGCTCGCGGCGGCCGCGAACCCCGACGAGATGCCGTTGACGATCTCCACCGGAATCGCGGCGGCGCGCAGCGTCGCGAGTTCTTCACCGGCGCGCCCGAACAGCAGCGCATCGCCGCCTTTGACGCGCACCACGTGGGCACCGCGCAGCGCGTAGCGGCGCATCAGCTTTTCGATGAATGCCTGCGGCGTGGAGCGGCAGCCGCCGCGCTTGCCGACGCGGATCACGCGTGCCTGCGGCGCGAGTTCGACGATGCCGGGCGCGACGAGATCGTCGAGCAGCAGCACGTCGGCGGCGGCCAGCGCCTTCGCCGCCTTCAGCGTGAGGAGATCGGGATCGCCGGGGCCGGCGCCCAGCAGCGTGACTTTGCCTGTCGTCATGTCGTGTTCCAGTGCCGCCGGCATGCGGCGGCCGATAGCGCGTGTGTCTTGCGCGGCGGCGGCGGGCGGTCGAAACGCACCGGCATCCGGCCGTGCCGCGCACGGAAGGACGCCGTTGTCCTGATCGGCCCGCCTGAATGACGGGCATGGTTTGGGGGGGCTGCCCACCGGCGCCGTTGCCGGTGTTATCAGCGGATTCAGCAATATCCGGGCCAACCGGCATGACGCGTCGCGCCGGGGCGGCGGCAACGGCGCGGATTGCGCCGCGCGATGGCCCCGAGCGTGAAGGCAGCCGCCGCGCGCGGGCAGCCGCGATGCCGCATCGGCGTGCATCGTGCCCCGTCGGCACGCACCGCGATGTCGCACGGCGACAGTGCTGCATCGCACCACATCTGTGCCTCGCTGCCTCACGGCGCATCGTGGGTCGCACGAAGCCGCGCATCGTGCAACGCCCGATGAGCCTTGCGTGGCGGGGCTGTGAGCACGATTCGCGACGACATGGCACGGCGTTTGCGTCAGGGGCTTCGGACGGATCAATGGCGATTCGTCCGGCAGTACCGATTACAGACGCGCCCGGCAACGGGCTTCATGGGCAACGGCGTCCTACGCATCGGGTCTCGACGAGACCGGGTGCGCAGGACGCCGTTTTTCGTTTGGCGGATGACATGACCGACAAAGCTACCCGTATCGATCTCTTCAGCTTCCGCACCGCGCCGATGCGCGCGTTCCACCTCACGTGGATGGCGTTCTTCGTGTGTTTCTTCGCGTGGTTCGCGTGCGCGCCGCTGATGCCGCTGATCGCACGCGAATTCCACCTGACGGCCGCACAGGTCGCCAACATCAACATCGCGGCGGTGGCCGCGACGATCGCCGTGCGGCTGCTGGTCGGCCCGCTGTGCGACCGCTTCGGCCCGCGCCGCGTGTACGTGGGCCTGCTGCTGCTCGGTGCGATCCCCGTGTTCGCGGTGTCGTTCACGCATGACTACCTGTCGTTCCTGATCTGCCGGCTCGGCATCGGCGCGATCGGCGCGGGCTTCGTGATCACGCAGTACCACACGTCGGTGATGTTCGCGCCGAACGTGGTCGGCACCGCCAACGCGACGACGGCCGGCTGGGGCAACGCCGGCGCAGGCGCGACGCAGGCGCTGATGCCGCTGCTCGTCGCCGCCGGCCTGATGCTCGGCTTCGGCGAGGATTCGTCGTGGCGCATCGCGCTGGTCGTGCCGGGCGCCGCGATGCTCGTGATGGCCTGGGCGTACTGGCGCTTCACGCAGGACTGCCCGCAAGGCGACATCATCGCGCTGCGCCAGGCAGGGGTGACGGTCGACAGCGGCAAGAAGGGCGGCTGGGCGAGCTTCTTCGCGGCCTGCGGCAACTATCGCGTATGGATGCTGTTCGTCACGTACGGCGCTTGCTTCGGCGTCGAGGTGTTCATCCACAACATCGCCGCGCTGTACTACGTCGATCACTTCAGCCTGTCGCTGAAGGACGCCGGGTTCGCGGTCGGCCTGTTCGGGCTGCTCGCGCTGTTCGCCCGCGCGCTCGGCGGCTGGCTGTCCGACAAGATCGCCGCGCGCCGCAGCCTCGACGTGCGCGCGACGCTGCTGTGCGCGCTGATCATCGGCGAAGGGCTCGGGCTGATCTGGTTCTCGCATGCGCAAAGCGTCGGCATCGCGCTCGTCGCGATGCTCACGTTCGGCCTCTTCACGCACATGGCCTGCGGCGCGACCTACGCGCTGGTGCCGTTCATCGACCGCAAGGCACTCGGCGGCGTGGCGGGGATCGTCGGCGCGGGCGGCAACGTCGGCGCGGTGGCCGCGAGCTTCCTGCTGAAGGGGGTCGGCGACGTGCAGCACACGCTGAGCCTGCTCGGCCTGGCCGTCACCGCGACCGCGCTGTGCGCGATGGCCGTGCGCTTCAGCGCGGAACACAAGGCGCGCGAAGCCGAGCTGCGCGACCGCGCGCTGGCTGCCAGCGGCGTCGCGAACTGATCGACCGAAGGAAACGTCACCATGAAACTCATCGTCATCGGCCACGGCATGGTCGGCCACAAGCTCCTCGAATGCGTCGCGGCGGAAGCGGGCGCCGCGGGCACGCTGCAGGTCACGGTGCTCGGCGAGGAACCGCGTCCGGCGTACGACCGCGTGCATCTGTCCGAATTCTTCGCGGGCAAGTCGGCGGACGACCTGTCGCTCGTCGAACCCGGCTTCTTCGAACGTCATCCGCAATTCGACCTGCGGCTGAACGCGCGAGTCGCGTCGATCGACCGCGCCGCGCATACGGTCACGCTCGCGTCCGGCGAAACGCTCGCGTACGACAAGCTGGTGCTCGCGACGGGTTCGCGCCCGTTCGTGCCGCCGATGCCGGGGCACGATCGTGACGGCTGCTTCGTGTACCGGACGATCGAGGATCTCGAAGCGATGCAGGCGTGCGGCACGCATGCGAAAAGGGGCGTCGTGGTCGGCGGCGGGCTGCTCGGCCTCGAATGCGCGAAGGCGCTGCGCGACATGGGGCTCGACACGCACGTCGTCGAATTCGCGCCGCGGCTGATGGCCGTGCAGGTCGACGACGGCGGCGGCCGGATGCTGCGCGCGAAGATCGAGGCACTCGGCGTGACCGTGCATACGGGCAAGAACACGCTCGAGATCGTCGATGGCGAGGCAGGTACGCACCGGATGGCGTTCGCCGACGGCTCGCACCTCGATGCCGACATGATCGTGTTCTCGGCCGGCATCCGTGCCCGCGACGAACTGGCCCGCGCATGCGGGCTCGACATCGGCCCGCGCGGCGGCGTCGCAATCGACGATGCCTGCCGCACGAGCGACGCCGACATCTACGCGATCGGCGAATGCGCGGCCTGGAACGGCATGGTGTACGGCCTCGTGGCCCCCGGCTACGACATGGCGCGCGTGGTCGCGAAGCAGCTCGGCGGCGAGGCGAACCGTGCGGTCGAAGCCGCCTTCGCCGGCGCCGACATGAGCACGAAGCTGAAGCTGATGGGGGTCGACGTCGCGAGCATCGGCGACGCGCACGGCACGACGGCCGGCAGCCGCATCTACCAGTACGCGGACGAGCGCCGCCAGGTCTACAAGAAGCTCGTGGTGTCCGACTGCGGCAAGTTCCTGCACGGCGCGGTGATGGTCGGCGATGCGGCCGAATACGGCACGCTGCTGCAGATGATGCTGAACCGCATCGAGCTGCCGGAATCGCCGGAATTCCTGATCCTGCCGTCGTCGGACGGCGTCGCGAAGCCGGCGATCGGCGTCGAGGCGCTGCCCGCGGCCGCGCAGATCTGCTCGTGCAACAACGTGTCGAAGTCGCAGATCTGCACGGCCGTTGCCGACGGCGCGACGAGCCTCGGCGCGCTGAAGACGTGCACCGGCGCCGGCACGTCGTGCGGCGGCTGCGTGCCGCTCGTCACGCAGATCATGAAGGCCGAGATGAAGAAGCAGGGCCTCGCGGTCAACAACCATCTGTGCGAGCACTTCCCGCATTCGCGCCAGGAGCTGTTCCACCTGATCCGCGTCGAGCGCATCACGACCTTCGACGAACTGCTCGCGAAGCACGGCCACGGCCTCGGCTGCGACGTGTGCAAGCCGGCTGTGGCGGGCATCCTCGCGTCGTGCTTCAACGAGTTCGTGCTGAAGAAGGAACACGCGGGGCTGCAGGATTCGAACGACTACTATCTCGCGAACATCCAGCGCGACGGCACGTACTCGGTGGTGCCGCGCATGCCGGGCGGCGAAGTCACGCCGGAAGGGTTGATCGCGGTGGGCCAGGTCGCGAAAAAGTATGGCCTGTACACGAAGATCACCGGCGGCCAGCGCGTCGACCTGTTCGGCGCCCGCGTCGAGCAACTGCCGTCGATCTGGGAAGAACTGATCGCCGCCGGCTTCGAATCGGGCCACGCGTACGGCAAGGCGCTGCGCACCGTGAAGTCGTGCGTCGGGTCGACGTGGTGCCGCTACGGCGTCGACGATTCGGTCGGCCTCGCGATCGACCTGGAGAACCGCTACAAGGGGCTGCGCGCGCCGCACAAGATCAAGTTCGGCGTGTCCGGCTGCACGCGCGAGTGCGCGGAAGCGCAGGGCAAGGATGTCGGCATCATCGCGACCGAGAAGGGCTGGAACCTGTACGTGTGCGGCAACGGCGGGATGAAGCCGCGCCACGCGGAACTGCTCGCGTCCGATCTCGACCGCGCCACGCTGATCCGCTACATCGACCGTCTCCTGATGTTCTACGTGCGCACGGCTGACCGGCTGCAACGCACCAGCGTGTGGCGCGACAACCTCGAAGGCGGCCTCGACTACCTGATCGACGTCGTCGTGCACGACAAGCTGGCGATCGCGGCCGAACTCGAAGCCGACATGCAGCACGTGGTCGACACCTACGAGTGCGAATGGAAGAAGGCCGTGACCGATCCCGACACGCGCAAGCGCTTCCGCCACTTCGTGAACAGCGACGCGCCGGACACGACCATCGAATTCGTCGAGACGCGCGGCCAGATCCGGCCCGCGACGCCCGGCGAACGGGCGGGCGGCAAGCCCGTGTCGATTCCCGTCGTCGCCGTTGGCGCGACGCAAGCCGCCACCGAACCCGCCACCGTTTGACCCTGACCGACACCCGCGTCTTTTCCAAGGAGCCCATCATGAACGATCGTCTTCCGCTGTCCTGGACCCGCGTGTGCGCGCTCGACGACATCGTGCCCAACACCGGCGTATGTGCGCTCGTGAACGGCGAGCAGGTCGCGGTTTTTCACGTCGCGCATGCCGAAGCCGGCGGCGTGTTCGCGATCGACAACGTCGATCCCGTGTCGCAGGCGGCCGTGATGTCGCGCGGGCTGATCGGCAGCCTCGGCGAGCGCGTGGTCGTCGCGTCGCCGCTGTACAAGCAGCACTTCGACCTGCGCACCGGCGAATGTCTCGAGGCGCCCGAGCAGTCGGTGAGCGCGTATCCGTCGCGGGTCGAGGACGGTTTCGTGTGGATCGCAGCCTGACAGCCCCGGAGCGCGCATGACCGCCACCCCCGTCAAGAGCGTGTGCCCGTACTGCGGCGTCGGCTGCGGGATGGTGCTGCACGTCGAGGAGGGCGAAGTCGTCAAGGTGTCGGGCGACGCCGACCATCCGACCAACTTCGGGCGGCTGTGCACGAAGGGCGCGTCGGCGCACGTCGCGCTGCGCCGCTCGGGGCGGCTCGACCGCGCGTTCGTGCGCCGAGCGCGCGAGGAGGACCTGGTGCCGCTGCCGGCCCGCGACGCGATCGCCGATGCCGCGCGCCGTCTGCGCGCGGTGCTCGACAAGCACGGGCCGGATGCAGTGTCGTTCTACGTATCGGGGCAGATGTCGATCGAGGCGCAATACCTCGTCAACAAGCTCGCGAAGGGCTTCGTCGGCACCTGCAACATCGAGTCGAACTCGCGCCTGTGCATGGCGAGCGCGAGCACCGGCTACAAGCAGTCGCTCGGCGCGGACGGCCCGCCCGGGTCGTACCAGGATTTCGATCGCGCGAACCTGTTCTTCGTGATCGGCGCGAACATGGCCGACTGTCATCCGATCCTGTTCCTGCGGATGATGGATCGCGTGAAGGCCGGCGCGAAGCTGATCGTCGTCGATCCGCGCCGCACCGGCACGGCCGACAAGGCCGACCTGTTCCTGCAGATCCGGCCGGGCACCGATCTCGCGCTGACCAACGGGCTGCTGCATCTGCTGCATGCGAACGGCCGCACCGACGGCGCGTTCATCGACGCGTACACCGAAGGCTGGGACGCGATGCCCGCGTTTCTCGCCGACTACACGCCCGAGCGTGTCGCGGAAATCACCGGGCTCGCGGAAGCCGACCTCCGCACGGCCGCCCAATGGATCGGCGATGCGCAGGAATGGATGAGCTGCTGGACGATGGGGCTCAACCAGAGCACGCACGGCGTGTGGAACACCAATGCGATCTGCAACCTGCATCTCGCGACGGGCAAGATCTGCCGCACCGGCAGCGGCCCGTTCTCGCTGACCGGCCAGCCGAACGCGATGGGCGGGCGCGAGATGGGCTACATGGGCCCCGGGCTGCCGGGCCAGCGCTCGGTGGCGTCCGACGACGATCGCCGCTTCGTCGAGAACCTGTGGCGCGTACCGGCCGGCACGCTGCGCAAGGAGACGGGGCAAGGCACGGTCGACATGTTCTCGCGGATGGCGGCCGGCGACATCAAGGCATGCTGGATCATCTGCACGAACCCGGTGGCCACGGTGCCGAACCGGCAGAACGTGATCGCCGGGTTGCAGGCCGCCGAACTCGTGATCGCGCAGGATGCATTCCTCGACACCGAGACCAACCGCTATGCGGACATCCTGCTGCCCGGCGCGCTGTGGGCCGAGGGTGACGGCGTGATGGTCAACTCCGAGCGCAACATGACGCTGATGCGCGCAGCGGTCGCGCCGCCGGGCGACGCGCTGCCCGACTGGCGCATTGTCGCGGAAGTCGCGCGTGCGATGGGCTTCGGCGATGCGTTCGACTACGCGTCGGCGGCCGACGTGTTCGACGAGATCGTGCGCTTCTCGAATCCGGCGACCGGCTACGACCTGCGCGGCGCGAGCCATGCGGCGCTGCGCGACGGGCCCGTGCAGTGGCCGGTCGCGCCGGGCACCGCGCGCGAGCGGCACCCGATCCGCTATCTGAACGACGGTGTGAGCCAGACGCTGCGCGCGGCGGGCAACGGTGACGCGACCGATGCGCCGCGCCTCGCGTTCCCGACGCCGTCTGGCAAGGCGCGCTTCTTCGCGCGGCCGCATGTCGATCCGGCCGAGCGGCCCGACGACACGTTCCCGATCGTGCTGAACACCGGGCGGCTGCAGCATCAGTGGCACACGATGACGAAGACGGGCAAGGTCGCGATGCTGAACAAGCTCAACCCGCGCCCGTTCGTCGAGCTGCACCCGGACGATGCGAGTGCGCTCGGGATCGCCACGAAAGACAGCGTCGAGATCCGCTCGGCGCGCGGCCGCGCGGTGCTGCCGGCCGTCGTGACCGAGCGCGTGCGACGCGGCAACTGCTTCGCGCCGATGCACTGGAACGACGTGTACGGCGACGACCTGTGCATCAACGCGGTGACGAACGACGCGATCGATCCCGAATCTCAGCAACCCGAACTGAAATACTGCGCGGTCGCACTGCGGCGCGTCGAGACCGATGCGTTCGCGTCCGTCGACGACGAGACGGCGCAACCCGACACCCGCGCCGACGAAGCGCGGCCCGTGTCCGCGCCCGCGCTTGCTTCACAGGAATCCGACATGGCAGACATCGACACTTTCGCGGCTGCGCTCGGCGTGGCCGACCTCGCGCCGCCGCCGTTGACGGACGCCGAACGACTGTACGTGGCCGGCCTCGTCAGCGGGCTGAAGGCGAGCGCGGGCCGGCGCGAGGGCGGCGTGCCCGTGCTGCCGGCCGGCGCGCCGCTCACGCCGCCGGTGCGGTTCTGGCTCGACGGCATGCTGGCCGGGCTGTTCAGCCGCTCGCTGCCGGCGAGCGTGCCGGGTGCCGCGGCGCCTGCGTTGCCGACCGATGCCACTGGGTCCGGCGGCGTGCGGATCGTGCGTACGCGGCCGAAGGTCGTGCTGCTGTGGGCGTCGCAGACCGGCAACATCGAATCGTTGACCGAGGACTACGCGACGCAGCTGATGAACGCGGGCTTCGAGATCCGCACCGCGTGCATGTCGGACTATCCGGCGGCGTCGCTCGCCGGCGCGCAATACGTGCTGCTGATGACGAGCACGTTCGGCGACGGCGATGCCCCCGACAACGGCAGCGAATTCTGGGACGCGCTGCAGGCCGGCAGCGCCGCGCGCCTCGACGGCGTGCACTTCGCGGTGCTCGCGTTCGGCGATCGCAACTACGACCAGTTCTGCGGTCACGGCCGCCGGCTCGACGCGCGGCTCGCGGAACTCGGCGCGGCGCGCCTCTGCGCGCGCGTCGATTGCGACGTCGAATTCCAGCGCGACGCCGACCAGTGGCTCGAACGCGTCGTCGCGCGGATCAAGGAGGCCGATGCCGCGCTGCACGCGGTGCCGAGCGGCGGGATGAGCCCGTCGGGGCTGCTGCCGTCGAAGGCGCATCCGGCGCCGTCGAAGCTCGTCGCGAACCTGCGGCTGAACCGCCCGGGCGCGGCGAAGGACACGCGCTACGTGTCGCTGTCGACCGAAGGCGCGAACCTCGAATACGAAACCGGCGACGCGCTCGGCGTGTGGCCGACCAACTGCCCGGAGCTGGTCGACGAACTGCTGTCGGTCACCGCGCTGAAGGCCGATGCGCCGGTGTCGGTGGCGGGCGTCGGCGACGTGCGCCTCGGCGATGCACTCGCACGTCACTTCGACATCACGCGCCCGCATCCGGACACGCTCGCGTTCATCGCGTCGCGCAGCGCGAACGGCGCGCTGAAGTCGCTGCTGGCCGACGACCGCAAGGGCGACCTGAAGCAATGGCTGTGGGGGCAGCAGCTTGCAGACGTGCTGCACGAGTTTCCGGTCGAGCTGTCGGGCACGGAGCTGGTCGGGATGCTCAAGCGCATGCAGCCGCGCCTTTATTCGATCGCGTCGAGCCCGAGCGCGCACCCGGGCGAGATCCACCTGACCGTGTCGGCCGTGCGCTATCACAATGGCCGGCGCGCGCGCAAAGGCGTGGCGTCGACGTTCCTCGCCGATCGCGCGGACGACGGCCGCGTGCCCGTGTTCGTGCAGAAGTCCGCGCATTTCCGGCCGCCGGTGAACGGCGACGTGCCGATCGTGATGGTCGGCCCCGGCACCGGTGTCGCGCCGTTCCGCGGCTTCCTGCACGAGCGGCAGGCACGCGGCGCGCGCGGGCGCAACTGGCTGTTCTTCGGCGAGCAGCACGCGCAGACCGACTTCTACTACGGCGACGAGCTGGGTGCGATGCACGACAGCGGCTTCCTGACGCGGCTCGATCTCGCGTTCTCGCGCGACCAGGCCGACAAGATCTACGTGCAGGACCGGATGCGCGAGCAGGGCGCCGAGCTGTTCGCGTGGCTGGAGGAAGGCGCGCACTTCTACGTGTGCGGCGACGCCGCGCGGATGGCGAAGGATGTCGACACGGCGCTGAAGGCGGTGGTCGCCGAGCACGGCGGGATGTCGGATGAAGCCGCGAACGATTATGTCGCGCGGCTTTCGAAGGCGCGGCGCTACATGCGGGACGTGTACTGAACGCCGGCGGCGCGGGCCCGGAAGGTTACGCCTGATCGTCCGGTTCCGGCCGGCCGAACCACTGCCGGCTCGAGCGCGACAGCAACAGCAAGGTCGCCAGCGTGAACAGGCAGTAGACGGCGCTCAGGAAATCGGCCGGCCGATGGGCGGCCGTAAAGGCCATCAACGCGAGCATGGCGATGACCAGCCCGATCATCGTGATGCGCGCCCAGTTCTTCCGGCGCGCGATCTGCACGACGAGCAGCGCGAGGACGATGGCGACCGTGATGAAGGCCGCCGCGAGCATCTGGACGATCCTGACGCGTAACGCGTTGCCCGAGACGCGGTCGAGCAGGGCCGGAACGATGGCCGATTCGAAAATGGCGACGCGGTACGTGAAGATGCACCACGCGCCTGCCAGCAGCGTGACGGCCACCCGGACCGTTTCCGGCGTATCTCCGCCGAAAATCGGCATATTCTTCAGCGAAGTCATTTTCATTCCGATGGGTTCCTTCGCGGCGGCGGGCATGCCGCTTGCGCGCGGCTGGCGGCGTCGCGGCCGCAGGCGGGAATCGATCGTCGCAGCGTAGCACAGGCGTCGGCGCCGGCAACGGCCGGTTCGTTTCGCGGCCGGCGCACACTTTCCTTCACGATCGACCGGAGCAAACATGAAGACGAGATTCGTCAGGGCGGCGACCCGGGCCGCGACCGTCGGCATCCTGACGGCGGCAGCGGCATGGAACCTGCCCGCCGCCGCGCAGGGCGCGTCGTCGCCCGTCGGCTCGGCTGCCGCGACCCCCGACAACGCAATACTGCTCACGGTATTCCTGAAACACGACCAGTCGCGCCCGCTTGCCGAGCTGAATGCGCAGCTCGCGAAGCAGGGGTTCTACAAGGCGTTTCCGCCGCCGGGTGTCGAAGTGGTGAGCTGGACCGTGACGATGGGGATCGGGCAGATCATCGTGTTGCGGCTGCCGGCGTCGCGGCTGCGGGAGGTCAATCGCGTGCTCGAGGATACGGCGTGGGGCGCGTACCGGACGGAGTTCTATCCGACTTACGACTACAAGGCGATCGGGTTGGGGGAGCATGAGCGGGCGAAGTGACGGGAAGCGGGGGCTGGCCCGGGATCGGCGCCTCCCGTCCCCGAAAAGCCGCGCGGCGTTGCGTATTTGTCGCATCCGCGCGGGCGTGCCCGGCGATTTTCTCCCAAATGCATCAGAAGTCATTCATCAGATGAAAAAACCATCCCGGTTCCCGGTATGATGCGCACCTTGCGTTGCAGGACGCCTTGTTTCTTTATGCGTTTTTGATGGACGAGATACCACAAATCCGCACAAAGCCGACGTGAAAGATTCTGTAATATAAATTCCGTATACTCGTAAGTTCTGACCCAGGCGCCTCCGAGCCCGTCTTCGGCCGGCCGCCCACGCAGAACAACCACAGATACGTCGCCGCCCGGCCAACCCGCGCCGCGACACGCTATGCACCACCACTGAACAACTTATGTCTTCCCGCCACTCTGGTTCGCCTGGTCGTGCCGCGGCGGTGATCGCCCGTGCCCGGGCGCTGATCCGCAACGAGCGCGTGCTGTCGCCGCTGCTTGCGCTCGGCATCGGCCTGCTGCTGATCGTGGTTTTCCAGCACCTGTCGGAATCCGTCGACTACCGGTCGGTGATCCGCCAGCTGCGTCACATGTCCGCCGGCGAGTGGGGCGCGTCGCTGGCCGCGACGGCTCTCAGCTATCTCGCGCTCGTCGCCCGCGACGCGGTCGGCCTGCGCTACGTCGCCGCGAAGGTGCCGCGCGTCGCGCTGTGGATCGGCGCGATCGCCGGGTCCGCGCTCGGTAACGCGACCGGCTTCGGCGCGCTGACGGGCGGTGCGGTGCGCGCACGCGTGTACGGCGTGTCAGGCGTCACGCCCGCGCAGATCGGCCGGATGACGGTGTTCACGAGCGGCACGCTGGCGCTCGCGATGGTGTTGATGACGGCAGTCGGCATGGTCTGCATGCCGGAGGCGCTCGCCGCGATGCTGCACGTCGCGCCCGGCGTGCTGACGTGGACCGGGGCGGCGCTGCTGGTGGTGCTGGCCGCGATGGTCGTGATGTGCGGCAATACCGCACGCCCGGTCGTCACGCGCTTCAAGTGGCTGTCGTTCGACGTGCCGGCGCGGCGCGATCTCGTCGCGCAGGTCGTCTATGCAGTGCTCGACGTCGTCGCGGCGGGCCTGACGCTGTGGGTGCTGCTGCCGGCCGCGCCGGTCGGCTTCCCGACCTTCATTACCGTTTACGCCGCCGCGTTGCTGCTCGGGATGATCGGCCATACGCCGGGCGGGATCGGCGTGTTCGAAGCCGCGATGGTCTTCACGCTCGGCCGCGAAGTGCCGCCGCACGCGATGGTCGCCGCGCTGATCGCGTATCGCGCGATCTATTTCGGCGTGCCGCTCGTGCTGTCGGCCGGCCTGCTGGCCGGTTTCGAGGGCCGCGCGCTGCGGCGCCGGCTCGTGACGCGGCAGGCCGTGCGCGTGTCGCAGCTTGCGCCGGTGTTCCTGAGCCTCGTGACGTTCGCGGTCGGCGGGATGCTGGTGATCTCGAGCGCGACGCCCGCGTTCTGGCACCGGATCGCGATCCTGCGCCACCTCGTGCCGCTGTGGGTGCTCGAAGGCTCGCAGGTGATCTGCAGCGTGCTCGGCGTGGCGCTGCTGTTCGTCGCGCGCGGGCTGCTGCGCCGCCTCGACGGTGCCTGGTGGATGACCTTCGCGCTGACGCTCGCCAGCCTCGCGCTGTCGCTGGCGAAGGGCCTCGCGTTCGTCGAGGCCGGCGTGCTCGGCACGCTGCTGGTGCTGCTGCTCGTCAGCCGTCGCCGCTTCAACCGCCATTCGTCGTTGCTGGCCGAGCGCTTCACGGTGAGCTGGTTCGTGTCGGTGGCGATGGTGCTGATGCTGGCCGTGTGGGTGCTGTTCTTCGCGTTCCGCGACGTGCCGTACACGCGCGAGCTGTGGTCGCATTTCTCGTTCGACGCGCGTGCGCCGCGGGCGCTGCGCGCGACGCTCGCGTCCGGCGTGTTCGTCGCGCTGTTCGCGCTGTGGCAATTGCTGCGCCCGGCGCCGGGCCGTTTCGTGAAGCCCGCGGAGCAGGACCTGTCGGATGCCGAACGAATCATCCGCGCGCAGGAGTGCAGCGATGCGGGCCTCGCGCTGATGGGCGACAAGTCGTTCCTGTTCTCGGAGTCCCGCCAGGCCTTCCTGATGTATGCGAAGAACGGCCGCACGTGGGCGGCGCTGCACGACCCGGTCGGGCCGCGCGAGGAATGGCCGGCGCTGATCAGCAAGTTCATCGCGCTCGCCCACGCGCATAGCGGCCGTGCGGCGTTCTACCAGGTGCGCGCGAACGCGCTGCCGCTGTATCTCGACGCGGGGCTCACGCTGATGAAGCTCGGCGAGGAAGCGCATATCGCGCTCGAGCGGTTCGACCTGAAAGGTTCGAACCGCTCGCACCTGCGCTACGCGCTGCGCCGCGGCGACAAGGACGCGCTGACGGTCGAGGTGATCGCGCCGAGCGACGTGCCGGCCGCGCTGCCGGCGCTGCGCGACATCTCGGACGGCTGGCTCGACAGCCGCGACGCGCGCGAGAAGAGCTTCTCGGTCGCCGCGTTCCACGACGGCTATCTGGCGACGCAGTCGGTGATGCTGGTGCGGCAGGCCGACAAGCCGATCGCGTTCGTCACCTTCATGACGACCGACCTCAACACCGAGGCGACGGTCGGCGTGATGCGCCATCTGCCGGACGCGTCGCCGTACGCGATGGAATATCTGTTTACGCAGCTCGCGCTGCATCTGAAGGAAGCGGGTTTCCGCAAGCTGAGCCTGGGCATCGCGCCGTTCTCGGGGATGGGGGCGGCGAAGATGCCGTCGCCGTTGCACCGGATCGGCCTGATGGTCTGGCGCTTCGGCGGCCGCTTCTACAACTTCCGCGGCTTGCGCGCATTCAAGAGCAAGTTCGAACCGCACTGGGAGCCGCGTTACCTCGCGGCCTCGGGCACGGTCGGCGTGTTCGTCACGCTGGCGGATCTGTCATTGCTGGCTGGAGGTCGGCGTTCATGATGTTGAAGAAGGGAATCGCGCGGGCGGCAGCCGCCTGCGCGGGAATGATGCTGGCGGGCGCCGCGTGCGCCACGCAGCCGGCCGCAATGAAGGCCGAAACCGTATCGGGCGGCCGCTATGGACCGGTGACGGTGACCAAACCCAGCGGGCCGCTGCGCGGCTTCGTCGTGCTGTTCTCGCGTGAGGCCGGCTGGAACGCGGCCGACCAGCAGGCCGCCGATGCGCTCGCGAAGGCCGGTGCGATGACGGTCGGCGTCGATTCGGAGCGGTATGCGATGAATCTCGCCGCGAAGCAGGAGACCTGCCATCACCTCGACGGCGACGCCGAAGCGGTCAGTCACCAGCTCGAACGCCTTGCACAGTCGTCGCGCTATTTCACGCCGATCGTCGCGGGCGTGGGCCAGGGCGGCGCGATCGCGAAGCAGATCCTGTCGATGGCGCCGGAGAACACGATCGCCGGCGTCGTATCGGTCGATCCGGCCGCCAAGCTCGATCCGCGCTTCAAGCCGTGCCCGCCCGATCCGACGATCGTGCGCCGCGCGATGCCGGGCTTCGTCGACACGGCGGCGACGGGCGATTCCGCGAAGCTCGTGTCGCTCGTCACGTCGCATCTGCGGGACACCACCCGCGGCGACGAACTCGACGTGTCGGACCTGCCGCTCGTCGAGCTGCCGGCCAAGGGCGGCAGCGGCCAGCTCGCGATCGTGATCTCGGGTGACGGCGGCTGGCGCGATCTCGACAAGACGATCGCCGAGGCGCTGCAGCGCGACGGCGTGTCGGTGGTCGGCATCGACAGCCTGCGCTATTTCTGGAGCGAGAAACCGCCGGCACAGGTGAGCCGCGATCTCGCGCGCGTGATGCGCACTTACATGGCGCGCTGGCATGCGAACCGCGTGGCGCTGGTCGGCTACTCGTTCGGCGCCGACGTGATGCCGTTCGCATACAACCGGCTGCCGGCCGACCTGCGCGACAAGGTCGCCGTGATGTCGCTGCTCGGCTTCGCGCCGGCCGCCGATTTCCAGATCCGCGTGACGGGCTGGCTCGGCATGCCCGCAAGCGACAAGGCGCTGAAGGTCGCGCCGGAAATCGCGAAGGTGCCGCCGCAGCTCGTGCAGTGCTTCTATGGCGCGGAAGAGAAGGACACGATGTGTCCGGCACTCGTGAACACGGGCGCCGACGTGATCAAGACGCAGGGCGATCACCACTTCGGCCGCGACTACATCGCGCTCGAGAAGAAGATCCTCGGCGCGTTCGGCAAGCCGGTCGCGGCGCGCTGAACGCCGAGAGCTTCCGGTTCATGGTACGGGCGGCCCGCTGGCCGCCCGTTTCATTTTCCGGCGGGCGTTGCCGCGCTCGGCTGGGGCATCGCCGTTCGCGCATCGTGCTGGTAGAAGCCGGGAAACCGGTCGAGCTGACGCCGCGCGGCCGCGATGTCCGTGCCGTCGCCGAGCACCGCGCTCGAAAACCCCGTGCGTTCCATCAACAGCAACTGGTCGACCAGCACCTCGCCGGTTGCGCGCAGGTCGCCGGCGAAGCCGTAGCGCTTGCGCAGCAGGTACGCCTGGCTGTACGCGCGCCCATCGGTGAACGACGGAAACGCGAGGTCGATGCGCGCCGCCCGTGCGATGTGTTCGGCGAGCGGCGGCAGTTCCTCGTCGTTGTCGATCGCCAGCGTCGCCGTGCCGTGCTGCTGCGAATCGCCGGCATGTTCGGCGGGCGTCAGCAGCCGGATGCGTGCGGTCGGATTCTCGTCGTGCGTCATGCGTGCTCCACCTGATGGCGCGCGTCGTTCGCGGCGGCCTTGAAGGGTTCCGTGCCGATGCGGCGGACGGTGTCGATGAATCGTTCGCTGCGGCCGTCGTTGTCGATGCGCGCGTCGAGATACGCGCTGACGATCGCATCGACGACATCGACGATCTCGTCCGCCGAAAACGACGGGCCGATCACCTTGCCTGGCCGCGCGGGGCCGCTCGCGGTCGAGCCGTCCGAGCCGCCGAGCGTGACCTGGTACCACTCGGCGCCGTCCTTGTCGACGCCGAGGATGCCGAGGTGGCCGCTGTGATGATGGCCGCACGAGTTGATGCAGCCGCTGATGTGCAGGTCGATGTCGCCGACGTCGTGCAGCATGTCGAGATCCTGGAAACGCTCTGCGATCGCATCGGCGATCGGGATCGAGCGTGCATTCGCGAGCGCGCAGAAGTCACCGCCGGGGCACGCGATCATGTCCGTCAGGAGTCCGACGTTCGCGCTGGCGAGCCCGACCGCACGCGCGTTTTCCCACAGCAGGAACAGGTCGTCGACATGCACCCACGGCAGCACGACGTTCTGCGTGTGCGTGACGCGCGCCTCGCCGGCCGAGAACTGGTCGGCGAGATCGGCGAGCGCGTCGAGCTGGTCCGGCGACGCGTCGCCCGGTGCCTGCAGGCGGCGCTTGAACGACAGCGTGACGATGCGCAGCGCCGGATCGCGGTGGTCGGCCACATTGCGTGCGAGCCAGCGCGCGAAGGCCGGATGGCGTGCCGCCTGGGCGGACAGGCGCAGGTTCGCGTCGCGCAGGCTGACCGTGCGCGGCTTGAGCCGCGGCGGGACGAAGGATGCGGCGACGCGGTCGAACTCGACCTGGGCAATCGTGTGCAACCCGCCGTCATGATCGACGATCTGGCGGAACTCCTCCTCGACGTCGTCGATATAGCGCTGTCCCTCGGTCTTCACGAGGATCTTGATGCGCGCCTTGTACTTGTTGTCGCGCCGTCCGTAGCGGTTGTACACGCGGACGATCGCCTCGATGTAGTTCATCACGTGCTGCCACGGAAGGAACGTGCGCAGCAGCGTCGCGATCATCGGCGTGCGGCCCATCCCGCCGCCGACGCTCACGCGAAAGCCGAGCGCGCCCGCGTCGTCGCGCACGAGCTTCAGCCCGACATCGTGCCAGTCGGTAGCCGCGCGGTCTTCGGTCGCGCCGGTGATCGCGATCTTGAACTTGCGCGGCAGGAACGCGAATTCGGGGTGCAGCGTGGTCCACTGGCGCATCACTTCGGCGAACGGCCGCGGATCGGCGATCTCGTCCGGTGCGACGCCGGCGCGCTCGTCGCACGAGATATTGCGGATGCAGTTGCCGCTCGTCTGGATGCCGTGCATGTCGACGGTCGCGAGCAGGTCCATCACGTCGGCGGCCTTGGCGAGCGGAATCCAGTTGAACTGCACGTTGGTGCGCGTCGTGAAGTGCGCGCTGCGGGTCGGCAGGCGCAGCGTGCCAAGCAAGGCCTGCGCGTCGGATGCGGCGCGGTAGGTGGCGTCGTCCGGCACGTCGTAGTCGCGCGCGATCCGCGCGAGCACGCGCAGCTGTGCGCTCGACAGTTCGCCGTACGGGACGGCCACGCGCAGCATCGGCGCGTGGCGCTGCACGTACCAGCCGTTCTGCAGGCGCAGCGGCCGGAACGCGTCTTCGCTCAGCGTGCCGTGCTGCCAGCGTTCGAGCTGATCGCGAAACTGGGCGGCGCGGCTGTGCACGAGGGCCCGGTCGAAAACGGTATATCGATACATGACGTGATACGCGAGAGGAGCCGCGGCGCGGCGCGCGCGGCTCGGGACAGACGTTGCGACGGGTGTCAGGCAACCGGGGACAGCGTAGGGAACGCGGTGCGGCGGGACAAGCAGCAGATGGGGACGAAAAGGGCGCAGCAGATGGCGGGTGTGACGCCGGCGCGGGCCGGGCATGCGTGCGGGCATGCCCGTGGCGGGCGTTTATGCGGTGGCGTCGACGACGAGCGCCGGATCGAGCGCGCGGATACGCTGGTCGATGAAGTAGCCGCCGCCTTCCTGGTAGCGCAGGAACAGGCGGCCGCACGAGCGGCAGCGGTTGACGGTGCATCGGTTGTACGGGAAATGGCGCAACGCGATCGGCGCGTCGTCCGACGCGTAGTGCGTGCCGGCCGGGTGATATTCGGCGTAGGTCGGCTCCGCGTCGCCGGGCGGCGCGAGCGTGGCGACTTCGGTCAGTTGCGCGTCCTGCAGCGACAGCGGCAGGGTCGTCCATCCGGCGAGCGGCGTTTTCGTACAGATGCACGACTGCGTGATGTGCGCGGCTTCAGCAGTCAGTTTCAACAGCGCGTCGTGATCGAGGTAGGGCAGTTGACTCATCGGAAATCATGAAGGGCGGCGGGATCAGCACTGTAACCCGCGTGCGGATTGCGCGCATCACCGTGACGCAGGCGGTTCGCATCGGGTGAGATTCAACCGCCCTTGCGGACCGACGGCTGCGCGACGAGCTCGCCGAGCACGCGGATCGCACGTTCGATGTCGCGGCTCCACGGATGGCCGAAGTTCACACGCACGCAACGCTCGAAGCCGTGCGCGGCCGAAAACAGCGGCCCCGGCGCGAAGCTGATCCCGCGTGCGATGGCCTGGCGATGCAGTTCCATCGCGTCGATCGCGTCGGGAAACGCGAGCCACAGAAAATAGCCGCCTTCGGGCCGCACCCATTCGACGCCGGCCGGCAGCCAGCGCCGCAGCGCGTCGTCCATCCGGTCGAGCTGCGTGTGCAGCGCGCCGCGCAGCTTGCGCAGGTGCCGGTCGTAGCCGCCGTGCTCGAGATAGTTCGCGATGCCGACCTGCGCGGGAATGCTGGCCGACAGCGTCGTCATCAGCTTGAGCCGCTGCACCTTCTCCGCGAACCGGCCGGCGGCGGCCCAGCCGATCCGGTAGCCGGGCGCGAGCGTCTTCGAGAACGAGCTGCAATGCATCACGATGCCGTGCCGGTCGAACGCGCGTGCGGGCAGCGGGTAGTCAGGGCCGAAGTGCAGTTCGCCGTACACGTCGTCCTCGATCAGCGGCACGTCGCGCGCGGCGAGCAACGCGACGAGCGCGCGCTTTTTTTCGGCGGACAGCGTGACGCCGGTCGGATTCTGGAAATTGGTCATGAACCAGCACGCGCGGATGTCGTGCCGGTCGAGCGCGTTCGCGAGCGCATCGAGATCGAGGCCCGTGCGCGGATCGACGGGAATCTCGACCGCGCGCAGGTCGAGCCGTTCGATCGCCTGCAGCGCCGCATAGAAACCGGGCGCTTCGACGGCCACGACGTCGCCGGGCCGCGTGACGGCCATCAGGCACAGGTTCAGCGCTTCGAGCGCGCCGTTCGTGACGACGATCTCGTCGATCGGCTGCGAGATGCCGGTCGCGAGATAGCGCCGCGCGATCTGCTGGCGCAGCGCCTCGTTGCCGGGCGGCAGGTCGACGACCGTGCTCCACGGGCTGACGAGCCGCGTGGCCTGCGCGAGCGATTTCGCGAGACGCGGCAGCGGAAACAGTTGCGGCGACGGGAACGCGGAGCCGAGCGGCACGATGCCGGGTTGCGTCGCCGCGTCGAGGACGGAGAACACGAGGCTGCTGATGTCGACCTTGCGCGTGACGCCGGCGCGGCTTGCCCGGCGTTTGGCGGCCGGGCTCGCCTCCGGCGTGGCGCCCGGCGCGACGTAGTAGCCCGAGCGTTCGCGCGCGCGGATCAGCCCCCACTGTTCGAGCAGGTAGTACGCGCGAAACACCGTCGACTGGCTCACGCCGTGCTGCGCGATGATCTGCCGCAGCGACGGCAGGCGCGTGCCGACGGCGAGGTTGCCGTTGCGGATGTCGTCGGCGATCGTGTGGGCGAGGGTTTCGTAGCGTTTCATCGGCGAGGGCGGTGCGCACCATCGCCACGCGCGGGCCGGAGTGGCGCCGCGCCGGCGGGCGCGGCTCATTGTCCGATGCGCGGCCCGAAAAGGAAAGCGCAGGCGCGGCGGCCGCGCTTTCCGGCTGGGTCAGGCCGCGTTCGGCTCGGCGTTCTGCCGGTTCGCGGCGCCGCGCAGCGGCGGCAACGGCTCGACCTTGCCGACGATGAACAAATACGACAGCGCGCCGACCACGCACAAGGCACCCGCTACCGCGAGCGGCACGACGAACGAGCCCTTCGTGATCGACAGCATCACGCCCGTGAACGTCGTGATGAAAATTCCCGCGAGGTTGCCCGCGAAGTTCTGGATGCCGCCGAGCGATGCGACATGCGCGGGCGTCGGCGCGACTTCGCCGACGAGCGTCCACACGTTGGCGCCTGCAAACGACAGGCTCGCATACGCCAGCGCGAACAAACCGAGGCAGGCCCACACGTTCTCGACGAAGGCCGACAGCGCGATCGACGAAGACAGCAGCATGCCGAGCACGAGGCAGGTCTTGCGCGCGGCGGTCGCGCTCCAGCCGCGGCGGAACAGGCTGTCCGACACATAGCCGCCGAGCCAGCCGCCGGGAATCGCGAGCAGCGCGGGCAGCATGCCCCACGTGCCGAGCGACGCGAGCGAGAAGCCGCGCGACTGCAGCAGGTAGCTCGGGAACCACGTGATGAAGAAGTAGATCGCGAAGTTCAGGCAGAACAGGCCGATCATCATGCCCCACACGGTGCGGTAGCGGAACAGGTCGAGCCACGACACCTTCGGGCCATCGGTTGCGGCCGCAACGGTCGGGGCGCCGCGCTGCGCGAGCAGGGCATCGACGGCGTCGGGCGCGATCGCGCGATAGCGTTCCGGGTCGCGATAGATGAACCACCACGCCAGTGCCCACACGATGCCGATACCGCCCGTGATCACGAACGACCCGCGCCAGCCGACGATCGAGATCAGCCACGCGACGAGCGGCAGCGACAGCGCGGAGCCGACGCGCGAGCCGCTGTCGAAGATGCTGCTCGCGAGCCCGCGTTCGCTGCGCGGGAACCAGTTGAACGCGACCTTCGCGAACGACGGGATCGCGGCGGCTTCGCCGACGCCGAGCATCAGCCGGACGCCGACGAGTTGCGTGAGGCCGCGCGCGGCGCCCGTCGCGACGGTGAACACCGACCACCAGCCGACCGCGAGCGCGAGGCTCACGCGCACGCCGACCTTGTCGATGAACCAGCCGGCCGGCAGTTGCAGGAACGCGTAGGTCCAGAAGAATGCGCTCAGCACGAGCCCCATGCCGACCGCGTCGAGGCCGAGGTCGGCGCGGATGCTGGGCGCCGCGATCGCGAGGTTCGCGCGGTCGATGAAGTTGATGACGTTTGCGAGGAAGCACATGAGGATCATGGCCCATCGGATGCGTGGCATGCGGTGTCTCCGCGCGGAATGTCGTGACGGGCCGCCGGCGATCCGCAGCGCCGGCGGCCTCGATGGGCGGGTTATCGCGTGGCGTGCGACGGCGTGCGGTCGAACTTCGCGAGCGCTTCCCACAGGCCGTTCAGGTAGACCGCGCCGAGCGCGCGGTCGTAGAGGCCGTAGCCGGGCTTGCCCGTCTCGCCCCAGATCATGCGGCCGTGGTCGGGGCGCACGTAGCCGGTGAAGCCGGTGTCGTGGTACGCCTTCACGATCGCGGCGATGTCGAGCGAGCCGCAGCTCGACAGGTGGGCGGTTTCCTCGAAATCGCCGTTCGCGTCGACCTTCACGTTGCGGATGTGCGCGAAGTGGATGCGGCCCATCGCGCCGAATTCGCGCACGAGCGCCTCGACATCGTTCTGCGGGCCCGCGCCGAGCGAGCCCGAGCACAGCGTCAGCCCGTTCGCGGGCGTGTCGACGATGCGCACGATCCGCGCGAGATCGTCGCGGTTCTTCACGATGCGCGGCAGCCCGAAGATCGGGCGCGGCGGATCGTCGGGGTGGATCGCCATCTTCACGCCGGCTTCCTCGGCGACGGGGATGATCGCCTTCAGGAAGTATTCGAGGTTCGCCCACAGCGCGGCTTCGTCGACGTCGCGATACTCGGCGAGCAGCGCCTTCAACTGTTCGGGCCGGTAGCTCGAATCCCAGCCCGGCAGCGCGATGCCGTCGTCCGGATCGATCCGCTCGACCGCGTCGGTGCTGAACGCGAGGCAGGTCGAGCCGTCGTCGAGCGTCTTCGACAGCTCGGTGCGCGTCCAGTCGAACACGGGCATGAAGTTGTAGCAGATCACGCGCACACCGGCCGCGCCGAGATGGCGAATCGTCTGACGGTAGTGGTCGATCAGGCGGTCGCGGCCCGGCTTGCCGAGCTTGATGTCCTCGTGCACCGGTACCGACTCGACGACTTCGAACTGCAGGCCGGCGCGCTCGATCGTCGCCTTCAGTGCGTCGATCTTGTGCACGGGCCAGACTGCGCCCACCGGTTCGTCGTAGATCGCGGACACGATATGCGTGACGCCCGGGATCTGGCGGATGTATTGCAGCGAGACCGGATCGGACTCGCCGTACCAACGGAAAGACATCTTCACTGGAGCGGCTCCTGACGGGCGGTTGAGGCGTCGGACGGACGGGCGGCAGCGTGGCGGCCCCGTCTCCGGTGTGCGGATTATGATTGGTATGCCAGTTTGACGGGATAGTGGTTTACCAGTTGTCTCGATGGAACCCGGGCGTCAGCGCATCGCCGGAAAGGCATGCGTCGCACCAGCCAACATGCCGAATCGGAGGCGGTCTGAAATTGGTGTACCATTTTGGCGATCCGGCGCCGCGACGGCGCCGGCCAGCCTGTTGCGAGCCTTTCGATGACCGATCTTTCCAGCCTGCCCGCCAGCCGCGATACCGATGCCGCGGACCGCTCCTATATCGGCCTTGCGCGGCAGATTCACGCGATGGTGGCCGCCGGTGCGTTCGAGGCCGGCGCGCGGCTGCCGTCCGAGCGCAGCCTGGCCGACCAGTTCGGCGTGAGCCGCACGCAGGTGCGCGAGGCGATCATCGCGCTCGAGGTGCAGGGGATCGTCGAGGTGCGAATCGGTTCGGGCATCTACGTATCGGCGGCCGACGCCGCGCGGCCGGTGACGTTCGAGGTGCCGCGCGGCCCGGGGCCGATCGAGACGCTGCGCGCACGCGGGCTGATCGAGGCGGAAGTCGCGGCGCTCGCGGCGACCGAACGCAAGGATGCGGATCTCGACCGGCTGTTTTTCTCGCTGACGACGATGCGCGAGCAGATGGACGACAAGGCCGCGTACGACGCGGCCGATCGCCAGTTCCACCTGCGTATCGCGGAATCGACCGGCAACACGGTGCTGCTGCACATGGTCACCGCGATGTGGGACTGCGCGCGCAGCGATCCGCTGTGGGACAAGATCGAGGAGCATTTTCACTCGACCGCGCTGCGCGAGGCGTCGCAGGAAGATCACCAGCGGATCTTCGCGGCGATCATGGCGCGCGACGCCGCTGCGGCACGCGACGCGATGCGTGCGCACCTGTCGCGCGTGATCGCGGAGTTCACGCAGGCGTGGCGCTGACGCGCGTTCCGTCAGAGCAGGCACGCCGGCGTAACGTTCCCGTCATACGGCGGTGAGCAACGGCGCGTGCGCCTCCGTTGTACGGCTTCTTCCGATTGCGCGACCGTAGGTTTTATGGTCTCGTTGCGGGATATCGCATCGACTCGAAAAAGGACAGTCGAATGCAGCCGGGCGATTCACACGGGGTCCAATTGATCAGGGGAATAGGCGGACGTACACGCGTACGGTGCGCCGTGCGCCGGCTGCTTGTCATTTTGACGGCGGGCTTACTTGCCTCGGTGCTTCCCCCTGCGTTCGCCGCCTCTCCCGAAACCGTCAACGACACCGTGCTGCGTGTGCTCGCATGGCCCGGCTATGCGGACGACGATGTCGTCAGTGCGTTCGAGGCGCAATTTCACGCGCGCGTCGAAGTGACGTTCGTCGATTCCGACGAAGCACTGTGGACGCGCATGCACAGCGCGGCGCCGCCGCCGTACGACATACTGGCCGCGAATACGGCCGAGATCCAGCGCTATGCGCACGAACGCCTGCTCGCGCCGATCGACCTGTCGCGCATCCCGAACCGGCGGCGGCAGTTGCCGAACTTCCAGCAACTCGCGGCGATCGACGGGCTCGTTGAAGCGGGCGCCCCGTATGCGATTCCGTTCACGTATTCGTCGATGGGGCTGATCTACGACCGCAAGCAGGTGCCGGCCGCGCCGCGCTCGATGCGGGAGATGTGGAATCCGCGCTACCGCGGCAAGGTGCTCGACTTCAACAGCGCGCAGCATAATTTTTCGTTCACGGCGCTGGCGCTCGGCTATCGCGATCCGTTTCGCCTGTCGCCCGCGCAGACGCTCGCCGTCGCGCACAAGCTGATCGACCTGCGCCGCAACCTGCTGACGTACTACACGCTTCCTGAAGAGGCGACCGCGTTGTTCGTCCGGCATCGTGCGGCGCTGATGTTCGGCAACTACGGCACGCAACAGGTCGAACTGCTGCGACGGGCCGGCGCGGACGTCGGCTACGTGATCCCGGATGAAGGCGCGCTCGCGTGGCTCGACTGCTGGGCCGTCACGCGCGGCGCGCAACATCCGGCGCTCGCGTTCGCCTGGATCAATTACATGCTCGAACCGGCGATCGGCGCGCTGCTGACCGAGCGCCAGGGCCTCGCGAACACGCTCGCACCACCGCCGGGCCTCGACACCGGGCACCAGCATCTCGTCTGGCTCCAGCCCGTCGAGGACATCGCGCGGCGCGAATCGCTGTGGAACCGCATCGTGTCGGGCGACCGGCCGGAGCGTTTCGGAAAATGATCCGGCTCGGGCTCACGTCGAAACTGTCGGTGCTGTTCGCCTGCATCGGCGTGATCGCGTCCGGCACGACCGGCTATTACGCGTATCGCGCAAACCGCACGATGCTCGTGCAGGAAGCGCAGCACAGCCTGCTGATGTCGACGCAACTGCTCGGGCAGCGCTTCACCACGGCGCTGTCCGACGTGTCGGACGATGCGCTCGTGCTCGCACAGTTGCCGTCGTGTGCCCGGGTCTCCGGGGGCGACAACCGGGATGGCGCGCCACGCGCACGGCTCGAGCAGGTGTTCTACAGCTTCATGAGAAATCACCCGGAGTACTTGCAGATCCGCCTGATCGCGCGCGGGGATTTCGGCCTCGAACGCATCCGCGTCGATCGCGATGCGCATGGCATCGTCGTCCTGCCGGACAGTGCGTTGCAGGAGAAAGGACAGTTTTCCTACGTATTCGATACGCTGGCCACGGCGCCCGGTCATATCTATCTGTCGCCGATCGTGATCAACCACGAGACGGGGGCGCACGCGGCCGAGGGGCTGCCGATCCTGCGCGTGGGCACGCCGGTCGTCGACGCGTCGGGCCAGACCGTGGGGGCGCTCGTCGTCGACGTCGAGCTGTCGCGCGTGTTCGACCGGCTCGAACGCGATCTGCCGGATGACTACGCGGTGTACCTCGCGAACGAGTGGGGCGATTTCCTCGTGCATCCCGATCCGGCGCAGACGTTCGGCTTCGATCGCGGCCGGCGCGTGCTGATGCAGGACCGCTTCGCCGTCACGCGTGCGCTGTTCGACAGCGCGCGCGCAAACGTTACCCTCAATGGCCTTGGCGACCCCGTCGCCGCGCCGGGGCAGATGTTCGCGTTCGTGCGCACGCCGTTCGGGCACGACGAGGGCAACCGCTTCGTCGTGCTCGGGATGGCGCGCCCGCTCGCGGATGTGTTGTCGCCGGCGGGCATGCTTGGCGAGCGGATCGTCCGGATGGTGCTGGTGTCGAGCGTGATGGCGGTGATCCTCGCGATCCTGTTCGCGCGTGCGATCACGCGGCCGCTGCAGACGCTCGCGCGCGCCGCGACGCACGTGTTCGACGATCCGGCCACCGAGCAGTTGCCGGTCGGGCGTGCCGACGAGATCGGCGTGCTCGCACGCTGTTTCGACAGCATGCGCGTCGAGATCCGCACGCAGGTCGCGATGTTGCGAGCGAAGCAACTGGAGCTCACGCACCTCGCCGGACACGATGCGCTGACCGAACTGCCGAACCGCCTGCTGTTCATGGAGCATCTCGATGCCGCGATCCGGCGTGCGGCCGCGCTGCACGAAGGGCTGGCCGTGATGTTCGTCGACCTCGACCGCTTCAAGCAGATCAACGACCAGCACGGACATTCGGCCGGCGACCGCACGCTCGTCGCGGTCGCCAAGCGGTTGAGCCTCGTGCTGCGTGGCGGCGACATGGTCGCGCGGCTCGGTGGCGACGAATTCATCGTGCTGATTACGGACGTGCGCTCACCGGCGGTGATCGGCGACGTCGCGTCGCGCATCCAGCGCGTGATGGACGAGGAACTGGAGTTCGGCGACCGGCGCGTGGCCGTCGGCGCGAGTATCGGCGTCAGCGAGTTTCCGGCTGACGGTGCGTCGGCCGAGGAACTGCTCGTCAAGGCCGATGCGGCGATGTACGCGGCGAAGGCGTCCGCGCAGCGCGCGTTCGTGCGCTATCAGGAACTGGTCGGCAACGGGAGCGGTGCAGGCAGCGGGACGGACGAAGCGGCCGGCCGGGTCGCGTCGGGCGGCGGCCGGTGACGGCCGCTCGCGGGTCCGCGCGTTGCAAACGCCACGAGCCCGTCGCAAGACGGGCTCGTGGCGGGTGCGGTCTGCGCGCGAACGCGCGCAGCGGCAGGCTTGCTTAGTGGCCGAAGTAGACCGAGTCGCGCGGGTTTTGCGCCTTGACGACCGGAGCGCCACCCTGGACGGTCGCGGCCGGTTGCGCACCGTAGCCGCTGTTGTCGGCACCTTGCACGCGGGCTTGCGCGGCCTGGATGTCGGCCGGGTAGTACGGGCTCGACTGGCTCGGCTTGTAGCCGGCGCTTTCGAGTTGGACCAGTTCATTGCGCACTTGAGCGCGGGTCACGGTGCTTTGGGCGAAGGCGCCGAACGAGGCGGACAGGGCGACAGCGGCAACGACTGCGGAAACGAGCGATTTCATGATGACCTCCGATGTTTTTGGCTTTCCGCGTTCGACACCATGTCGTAAGCGGTTGATTACATCGTAGGCGCCGATCGACCTAGGGTAAACGTGAGTTTTGGCGAAAGATCGTTGCAGCCGGGACAATAATTTCGAGATAAATGCCTTCCGTCCCTCATCGACGTTGTCGGATTTGCAAGGGAAAGGGAGGCGGATGCGCGCGCACGGACGGGCGCGCGCGGCGCAGGCGCGGGCGGAGAGGGGCGAACTGCGACGCTGCCGGATCAGACGTCGTCGTCGATTTCCTTGCGTTCGCGGCGCTCCTCGTTGCCGCGGCGCGCGCGCAGGCGCTGGCGCGACAGCACGGCGATCACCTGCTGGGTCGGTGCGCCGGACGGCAGTTCGTTGCGGATGCGATCGGGCACCATGGGCAGGCCCGCGCGCTGCCGGCGCAGCGCCTTGGCGATTGCCCGGCGGCATTCGTCACCGTGGCAATCCCATTCATCGCGGATTCTCTGGCAATAACGGCATTGTTCCATCGGGACAGTCTAACGCGTCTTCGGGAGCGGGGCTGAACGCTTGCCCCGAAGCGTCACGGGTTGGCTGCGGCATCGGCGAGCGCTTTCGCATGCGACTGGAAGCGTCGGTGCTCTTCCGGCGGCACGAGCGAGCCGCCCGTCGCCCAGATGACGTGCGTCGACCGGCGCAGGTCGATCGCATGGCGATGCACGTAGTCGCGGCCGGCCGGGGACGCCGTCAGCCAGCCGGGGCCACTGACGGCGGCAGCGGCCGACGGTTCGAGTTCCACGCCCGTCGCGCGCTGAACCGCGAGCAACTGGGCGTAGAGCTGCGCGTCGCTGACGGTGAACACGCCTGAAAGCAGCGACGCCATCAGCGGGCTGACGAGGTGCGATGCCTGTGCGACGGCCAGGCCGTCGGCCTCGGTCCGGTTGTCGAGCCCCACGTCGTAGACGGACACGGGCTTGCCGGGGCCGGCGGCCAACTGAACCAGCATGCACGGCGACGCGACGGGTTCGGCAAAGAAGCAATGCACGTGTTCGCCGAACAGCGCCTTGAGGCCATACGCGATGCCGCCCGGTGCGCCGCCGACCCCGCACGGGATATGAACGAAGAGCGGATGCGTCGCGTCCACGCGGCGGCCCGCGTCGGCGAGCTGCGCGGCGAGATGCCGGGCGCTGGCCGCGTAGCCGAGGAACAGCATCAGCGAGCCTTCGTCGTCGACGAAATGGCGGCGCGGCTGATCGCGTGCCTGCGCGCGTCCGGCCGCGACGGCTTGCGCGTAGTCGCCGTCATGTTCGATCACGCGAACGCCGCGCTTTCTCAGGCGCGCCTTCTTCCATGGCTTCGCGTCGGTCGACATGTGCACGACCGATTCGAACCCCAGCGCGGCGGCCATCACGCCGATGCTCAGGCCGAGATTGCCGGTGCTGCCGACGATGACGGTGTGCGCGGCAAACCGTTCGCGTGCGGCGGCCGATGCGAGGATCCGCCGGTCGCCCGCGGGATCGAGCAACCCGTGTTCGATCGCGATCGACTCCGCGAGCGCGAGCACTTCATGAAAGCCGCCGCGCGCCTTGATCGAACCGGCGATCGGCAACGCGTCGTCGCGCTTGATGAACCAGGCGCCGTGTGCGTCTGCCGGGAGCGCCAGCCTGCGCGGCAGGTCGTCTGCCGGCATCAGCGGCGATTCGATTTTTCCCGCGCTTGCCGCGAGTTCGGGAAACAGCGCGGCCATCAGCGGTTCGCAGCGCGCCAGCCGCGCTTCGGCCATCGCTATGGCGCCGAGCCCCGGCGCGTCGTGCGGCAACGGGCTGCCGGCATGGGGATTCAGCCACAGTAGCGGGTGGCGGGATTGCAGTCTGGCTAATAGATCGGCGGGCTGGAGTGTGATGGTCATGGATCGGTATTGCATCGGATAAACGAGAGTGCTGGCCGAAATGCTACGATCCGGGAAGCCTGCGCAAAAGCGCCGATTTCTAATGAATGCATTAGCCTGACTGATATCCATGCGACTCGACGGTTCGATCCTCGGTGCGTTGCTCTGCTTTGAAACGGCCGGCCGGTTGCTGAGCTTCACGAAGACGGCACAGGCGTTCAACCTGACGCAAAGTGCCGTGAGCCAGCAGATCCGGAACCTCGAGGACCGGCTCGGCTATCCGCTGTTCGTGCGCCAGGCGCGCGGACTGAAGCTGACCGAGAAGGGCGCAATCCTGCTCGGGACGATGTCGAGCGCGTTCGTCGACATCAACCGCACGCTTCAGGCGCTTGGCACGTCGGATGCCCCGCTGCAGGTCAGCTGCCTGCCTTCGCTCGCGCTGCAGTGGCTGATGCCGCGCCTGTCCGAATTTCACCGGCAGCAGCCGAACGTGCCGGTTCGCGTGAGGGCCGAATTTCAGGTGCTGGATCGCCAGGCCATGGAGACCGACGACATCGATGTCGCGGTGCGCTACGACCCGGTGCAATACGATCGGCTGCATGCCGAGGCCATCCTCGACGAAATCCTGTTTCCGGTCGCCACGCCGGCGTATCTGGCGCAGCATCCGGCTTTTGCCCGCGGCGAATCGCTGGACGGCGTCGTCCTGCTGCACGACGCCGCCCCGTGGGGCGGCGCGCCCGAGTTCGTGGAGTGGCGCACGTGGCTCGAGGAAGTCCGTCCGGCGTGGACGGTGCACCTTGACGGCCCGCAGTTCAACTTCTCCAGCCTGGCGATCACGGCCGCGCTGAACCATCAGGGTGTCGCGATGGGGCGCGCCGCGCTCGTGCACGACGAGATGGCGAGCGGGCGGCTCGTGGATGTCTTCGGCAGGCACGTGCGTGCGCCGGCGCGCTACATGCTGTTGTCACGCGATCCCGACGATCCGCGTACCGAGGCGTTTTCGAATTGGCTCAAGGCCGAATGCGCGCGCTTCGACGCCGCGCGTTCACATCTGCTTTCGAACGGAAGCGGACGCGGGTAGTCGACGCTGTCGGGCAGATGGATCGGAATGCGAAGCAGTCGCGTGACGAATATGGATGCAAGCTACATTTTCCCGTCCGTCTCCATACGGATGGCTTGCGCGTGGATGGGGCGGGCACGCGTTAACTGAGTTGCCAGATGCCCCAGACGGCGATCAACAGGCCAACGCCGAGTCCGCAGCCGAGCAATACGTAGGTTTCCATGTCATGCCTCTGAAAGCATGGCAGCGCCGATGCGGGCATCAGCGAGCAGCCAAGTCGGTGACGTATCGTTCGGCCCGTCGGGCGGGGCGATACGCCGGGTCCGCGAATACTACGCTTCGCAGCTTTCAGAACGCATGCGCGATCGACGGCTGTGCGCCATCTCCTGGTTCTTGCCCGTATGCGCGTTGTTCATCTGCGTGACGTGCGAGCCACCATGCCGGAACACGCCCGATTTCCAGATCATCTGCGATGCCGCGACGAGCACGAACAGCAGCACGACCATCCGGAAGATCTTCGGCGACATCTTGTCCCGCAGCGGGCGGACGAGCCACATGCCGGCAATCGCCGGCAGGCTCGCCGCCGCCGAGATCGCGAGGTCGGCGCCGCTTGCATGCGCGGCGCCGCTGAACGTCGTGATCAGCGTGACGATCGACACGACGAGGATGATCGCGATCTGCTTCGTGAAGACGCGCCCGGTCGCGCCGGACGAAATCAGGTAGGTGGCGAGCAGCGGGCCCGGAACCGACGCAATGCTCTCCATCAGCGCCGCACCGAAGCCGAGCGCGAAACCGACGGGCTTCCGCCATGCTTCCGGCAGGTTGAGTTTCGGCGCGGCGAGCATCAGCGCCGCGGCCACGATCAGCAGCGCGCCGGACGCCGCCTGCGCGTGCCCCGGATTGAGCGACAGCAGGATCGCCACGCCGACGATATTGCCGATCACGGTGCCCGCGATCGGCGCGGCGATCTTGCGTGCCGTCGCCAGCAGCTGGCCGCCTTCCAGCGCTTGTGGAATGTTGCCGAGGATGATCGGCATCGACAGCAGCAGCACCGCATGCCGGATCGGCAGGAACTGGCTGAGTATCGGCATCGCGATCAGCGGCACGCCGATGCCCGTGATCCCCTTGGCCATGCCGCCCAGCAATAGCGCGATGGCGATGCCGCCCAGCTCGAACGCGCTGAGCCCCTGCAGGCTGGAGACCAGCACCCCTTCGGTCAGATTGAAATGCATCATGGAATGGCATGTCGCGGCATATCCGGCAGCGAGCGCTGTCGATGGCGCCCGTGGCGGTCGCGTGTGTCTGGCACGCATGTGTTCTGGATCGGCTCGAACCGGAAGTCGATCGCGTGGCGCCGCGCCGTTGTGCGGCCGGGACCGCCGGCAATCGACAGGCAGTTCGACGGTGCATCTTACCTGATGCGTTGCGAAGGACAGTCGGCACTGGCCGCGGCGCGTCACGGCGCGCGTCGACGTGATCATTTTCGCGGTTCAATATAATTCATGACGGTTCGTCATTTCATGTGCGGTTTTCATATCTTTGAACGAGGAGGCGTCGATGACGCTGGCCCAGTTGCAGGCCCTGGCGGCCGTGGTCGAACTCGGCTCGCTCACGGCTGCGGCCGATCGGTTGAGCCGCAGTCAATCCGCGATCAGTCATGCATTGACGGAGCTGGAAGACCTCACGGAGGTCAAGCTGCTGTGGCGCGACCGGCAGCCGGTCGTCCTGACGGCGGCGGGCGAACGCCTGTGGCCGTATGTCCAGAACGTGGTGCGGGAAGCGCAGCTGCTGCGCCAGCAGTTCAGCCTGTCGCGCGGCAAGCTCGAAGGGAAGCTGGTGGTCGCGTCGTTGCCGAGCGTGTCGCTCGCGTTCGTCGTGCCCGCGCTCGAGGCGTTGAAGGACATGCACCAGGGCGTGTCGGCGGTGCTGCTCGAAGGCACGGACAGCGAAGTCGAAGGGTGGATCGACGACGGTACGGCCGACGTCGGCGTGGTGGCCGGCACGAAGACGTTCGCACACAATCTGCCGCTCCTCGACGAGGATTTTGTCGCGGTGGCGGCCGACGGCATGTTCGCCGGCCGCAAGAGCGTGTCGGCCAAGCAGTTGTCCACGGCGCCGTTCATCTTCTCGAAGGCAGGGTGCGGGCCGGTGATCGCGGATTACTTCGCACGCGGCGAGGTGCCGCTGCGGGCCGCGTTCAACGTGGTCGAGATGCGGACCATTCTGTCGATGGCCGAGGCCGGCATGGGCGTGTCGATCGTGCCGCGCATCACGCTCACGTACACGCCGTTCGGCGGTCGCGTACTGGCGTTGTCGCCCAGGCTGCATCGCTCGGTGCGGTTGTCGTGGAATACGGCCGGCAACGCGGTCGCAGACGAGTTCGTGCGGCTCGTCGACGCGCAACGCGCGAAGGCGGCGAAGGCGGTCAACGCACGTGCGAGAAAGGCCAGGTAACGAGCGGCTTCAGCGATGAACAGCGCTCATGGGAGGCTTGAAGTTTATTCAAGCCGATGGCAGTCGAGATGCAATACATTGTTCGAACTCGCCCCTGACCGCTTCGTCCCGAAGGAGATTGCCGTGCCGGCCTTGCCCACCTTGCTTGCTTTCGGACTCGTGTCGCTCGGCATGGTGCTGACACCCGGGCCGAACATGATCTACCTGGTGTCACGCTCGATCTGCCAGGGCCGCCGTGCCGGGCTGGTGTCGCTCGGCGGCGTCGCGCTGGGGTTCGTGTTCTACATGGTGTGCGCGGCGCTCGGCATCACCGCGCTGGTGATGGCCGTGCCGTATGCGTACGACGCGTTGCGCTTCGCCGGCGCGCTTTATCTGGCGTATCTGGCGTGGCAGGCGCTGAAGCCGGGCGGCCGCTCGGCATTCCAGGTCAGGCAGTTGCCGCACGACAGCCGGGCCAGGCTGTTCACGATGGGCTTCGTCACGAACCTCGCGAATCCGAAGATCGCGGTGATGTATCTGTCGCTTTTGCCGCAGTTCATTTCGCCGGGGCACGGCAGCGTGCTCGCGCAATCGCTGGCGCTCGGCTGCGTGCAGATCGCGGTGAGCGTCAGCGTGAATGCGCTGATTGCCTGCATGGCAGGCGGCATCGCGGGCTTTCTGGCGGGGCGGCCGGTCTGGGCGTCGGCCCAGCGCTGGTTGATGGGTACGGTGCTGGCCGGGCTGGCCGTGCGTATCGCACTCGAGTCGCGCTAGCGCGCATGGTTGACGGTAGGCATGGCCGCCGGAGGATTTTCCAGCGGCATCGCAACGCAAGCGCCCGGCATCGTCAGCCCTGGCAGTTGCCCTGCGCTTCGTTGCCGACCCGGACAGGTGCGACTTTTTCACGACGCCGGCCGCGCGTCGCGAGCCAGCACAGGATCGACCCGCCGCACACCATCAATGCGCCTTGCCAGAATTCGATTGACAGCGGCGCGTGCAGCAGCGTCGCGGCGAGCAGGGCGGCGAGCACCGGGGTGAAGTACGACGCGCCGACGATGACCGTCACGTTGCCGTGCATGATGCCGGTGTTCCAGGCCGCATAGCCGAACCCCAGCGCGGAGGCTGCCAGCACGATGTAGAAGACCGCATGCAGGCTGAACGCCATGCCGCCGCCGCCTTCGATCGCGAACTTGATCCAGAGCGCCAGCGCCACCAGCATGAAGAACGGCGTGACGCCGTTCTTGCCGTCGGCGAGGCGCGCCGTCACCGTGCAATAGCCGGCCCAGATCAGCGCGCCGAAAAACGCGAGGCCGTAGCTCAGCGGATTGTCCGCGACGTTGTGCAGCATGCCGGCCGGGTCGAGGCCCCGGTCGCCGCCGAGCACCCGGCAGATTCCGAGCATCGACAGCAGGACGCCGGGCACGACCAGCAGGTTGGTGCGCTGCTTGTTGAACACGATCGCCGCGACCAGCGTGAAGCTCGGCCACAGATAGTTGACCATCGCGACTTCGATCGCCTGCTGGCCGCTGCTGGCATAACCGATCGACAGCGCCAGGCACAGCTCGTACGCGATGAACAGCAGCCCGCCCCACAGCAGATACTTTTTCGGGAATTGGCTGAGATCGGGGAAGCCGATCGTCAACAGCAGAAGCGCGGATGCGACCGTATAGATCATCGCGGCGCCGCCGGTCGCGCCGAGGCTTTCGCTCACGCCACGAACGAGGGCGACCACGGAGGCCCACAACAACACCGCGCCGAGCCCGGCGAGCGTGGCCTTATTCTTGCGCTTCATGCTTCCTGCCTGTTTCAACATGCCAATGCGAATTCGGATGATTCGGTTCCGCCTGCATGAGCCACGCGCGCATTCGGCATGCGGGACGGCCATTGCCGGCGAAAACGCGTAGTTTAACGGGGAGACGGAGAACAAGCAGCGGCGTCGGCGGTGATCCGCCCGGCGCTTGAGGCCGATCCGGGCGCGCATGGGCGTCCTGCGGCAACCGGTCACGCGTCTTCGATGCGCCAGGCCGCGCCGATTCCCGACAACGCGTGGCCAGTCGAGTCGAGCATCGCGTCCCGCGTCGGCCCGAGCGTCGTAACCAGGAAGAAACCGTCTTCGTCGGTCGACAGGTTGACCAGCGGCCAGCCGCCGGCGTCGCCGCGGACTTCGAGCTGACGGCGGTCGGGATCGATGTCGACGTCGTCGTGCGCTTGCCGCAACGCATTCGCGATGGCATCGAATGCGTCGGCCGACGGCGTCGTGTGGATGCGGTATTCGAAACTCATCGTCATGGGCCGGTGGGCGAGGCGCGCAGTCCAACGCGTGGCATCGCGCGACGTCCCGCAACGGCACTCCATCCGGCGCCCGCCGCAACGGGCGCCCGCCCGGTTACCGCTCGTTACGTTTCTTGCTCAGCTCGATCGTCTCGAACAGTTCGTAGTCGGCGGTCGGGTGCTGGTCGGCGCCCGGCGCGTGGTAGTAGCGCATCGTGATCGTCGTGTGCCCGCCCGGCTTGCCCGGGTCGTGGTCGAACACAGCGATCCCGTAGCCCGTGCCCGTATCGCGGCGCGCGGACCAGATCGCATCCTCGAGCGCATCGGCCGGCGCGCGCACGAACGTATTCGGCGCCGTGCCCGGCACCGGCCGGTTCGGCTTCGTGAACACCTTCGCCCGCGCAAAGCCGGTGGCCGGGTTCTCGCCGTACACGTCGAGCGGCGCGCTGGTGCCGCCGCCGCCGAGGATCAGGTGGATCGTGCCGTGGCTCGTGTCGAACGTCGTGCGGTCCGGGTCGTTCGAGCCGACCGGGCGCGGCTGCAGCGTCTCGACGACTTCACCGGTCGTCGCATCGACGCCCGCGCGGTGATTGCAGCCGCGCACCGGATAGCTGCGCTCGTAGTCGTGATCGTGGCCGCACAGCACGAGGTCGACGCCGTAACGGTCGAACAGCGGCAGCCAGGCTTCGCGAATGCCCTTGTCGGAACCGTTGCCCGTCTTCGACGAGCTGAGCGCATCCTGGTGCATCTGCACGACGATCCAGTCGATGTCGTCGTCATGCGCGGCATGACGCAGCGTGTGTTCGAGCCAGCGCGTCTGCTCGCCGTTGCTGTAGCCGCGCACGTAGAACGACGTGCCGGGCTCGATCGGCGGGCGGCCCGTGCTCGCGGCCGGCACGAGAGGCGCGGGGCCGCCGACGAACGCGGCGGCGTCCTGATACACGACATCGTCCGCGTCGAGCGAGACGAACAGCACCGAGCTCACGCGGAAGCTGTACCAGCGGCCCTGGAAGCGCGTGCCGTTCTCCGGCAGCGTATAGCGCGCGAGATACGAGTCGAGCCCCTGCGGGCCGTTGTTGAACTCGATCTCGTGATTGCCCGGGCACGGCATCCACGGACGATTCGCGGCCGAGGTCTGGTTGTTGTTGCCGAAATCGCGCCACACCTCGGGCTGGTGCGCGGGGTTCAGGTTCGCATAGCAGAGATCGCCGTTCAGCAGGTGGAACAGCGGCTGGAACTGCTCGACGGCCTGCACCGCGAAGCGGCTCTGCGGCGAGGACAGCACCCACGCGCCGTTCGGCGTCGCGAGGTCGCCGTAGCTCGTGAAGCGGAACGGTGCGCGGCCGCGCGGCGCGGTCGAGAAATGCGCGGAGAACGGCTGCGCGGCGTTGCTGTCGTTGTCGGCCGTGATCTCGTAGCGGTAGCGCGTATTCGGCTTCACGCCGTGCACGCGTGCGTGGTACGCGAATACCGTCTCGCCGTTCAGGCCGTCGGTGTACAGGCGCTGGACGCCGTGCACGGTGCGCGCCGGCTCGCCATCGGCGACGATGCGCGCGCGCGGATTGACGGCCGGCGCGAGCGAGGCCCACGAGATCACGACTTCCGACGTCGGGTCGTTGCCCCACGTCAGGTGCACCTGTTCCGGCGTGCCGTCCGGGTTCGACGCGGCGGCCCTGGCGGCCGCGAGGCCACCGGCGGCGGTGGCGAGGCCGGATACGCCGGCGAGTTTCAGGAAGCCGCGACGCGACACGGACGCGGCCGGCTCGTTCGGCTGGATCGGGGAGTTGTCCTGGTTCGACATGGTCGGTGTTTTCGTGGGTGGAGACGCGAGAGGTGGAACCGCCTGGCCGCGCGCGAGCGTGACCAGTGCGTGCGCCGGAAACGAGCGGGATCCCGGTGCGAGACATTGTCGAAGGGCAGTTTTGCCGGGTTGTGACAGCAGGGCAACCCCGCGCGCGTGCTGGCACCTGTCCGAGTGTGCGCATCACGGCATCCGGCCCGTGCCGGCGCGCATCCGGCTCGACCGGAATTTATTTGCAGAAGCCGCGACGGATTCCGTTCGCCCGCGCCGTTTAACGCATGAACGGCCGCTTCCGGTCGATACCCGCTACTTCGGAGTCTTACATGAAGCTTTCCATCCCATTGCGGTTCGCAGCGGCATGCGTGGCCGCGCTGGCTGCGTCGGCCGCCTTCGCGCAGGCCGTCATCGTCGCGCCTTACGCGCCGCCGGCGCCTCGCGTCGAAGTGATGCCGGCGCCGCGCGCGGGCTACGTATGGGACCAAGGCCACTGGCACTGGCGGCAGGGCCGCTACGTGTGGATTCCGGGCCACTGGCAAGTGGTGCGCGTCGGCTATCACTGGGTGCCGGGCCACTGGGCCGCGCGCGGGCCGGCCTGGCGCTGGGTGCCGGGTCACTGGGCCTGATGCGCATGCCGCCGCACGGCACACGATGCCGGCGCGGCGGCGCCTTCCCGCAACGTCATGAGGCGCAGCCATGCCTGTTCGAACCGTGGTGATACTCGCGGCCGCAGTGGTCGTGCTGGCCGGCTGTATCGTGGTGCCGGCGCGTCCGGCCTATTACCGGCCCGCGCCGGTCGTCGTATATTGAGCACGCCGGCCGCCGCGCGCGCAAACGGGCGGCCGGCGCCCGATCGACCCGATCGCCATGCAGCCTGAAACGGATGCCGATGAAACGGACCTTGCCGAGGCCGTGCGCGATGCGCGCGGCGATCCCGAACCGCCACTGGGGCGGGGCCGGTTAATGGCGCGGCGCATGCAAGGAGAGCACGACGATGAGCTTCAGTCTGCCGGCGGGCGCATCAACGAGCGCGCCGCGGCACAGACGCGCGATGCGCTGGAGCGCCCCGCGTTGAGCGACGGCGATCCGGACGCGGCCCTGGTCGCACGGGTCGGCGCGCGCGACGCGTCGGCCGTGCGCATGCTCGTCGCGCGCAAGCTGCCGCGGCTGCTCGCACTCGCGACGCGCATGCTCGGCGACCGCACGGAAGCCGAGGACGTCGCACAGGAGACGTTCTTGCGGATCTGGAAACAGGCGCCGGGCTGGCGCGAAGGCGAGGCACGGTTCGACACGTGGAGGAATCGCAGAGTGCTGAATCTATGCTACGAAC